>JACRPB010000004.1 GCA_016214175.1 Rhodocyclales bacterium | reverse complement strand
TCCTATCTCAGCATCAACAACATCGAGGTCATCTACGATCACGTCATCCTGGTCCTCAAGGGCGTGTCCCTGGAGGTGCCGGAAGGCAAGATCGTCGCCCTGCTCGGCGCCAACGGCGCCGGCAAGACGACCACGCTGAAGGCGGTGTCCAACCTGCTGCGCGCCGAGCGCGGCGACGTCACCAAGGGCAGCATCGAGTTTCAGGGCCGCCGCGTCGACCAGATGACGCCGAGCGAAATGGTCAAGGGCGGCGTCATCCAGGTCATGGAAGGCCGCCACTGCTTCGGCCATCTGACGGTCGAGGAGAACCTGCTCACCGGCGCCTATACGCAGTCGTTGTCGCGCGCCCAACTGAAGCAGAACCTCGAAAAGGTGTATGCCTACTTCCCGCGCCTCAAGCAGCGGCGCACGTCGCAATCCGGCTACACCTCGGGCGGCGAGCAGCAGATGACGGCCATCGGCCGCGCGCTGATGGCCAACCCGCAGATGATCCTGCTCGACGAGCCTTCGATGGGCCTGGCGCCGCAGATCGTCGAAGAGATTTTCGAAATCGTGCGCGACCTCAACACGCGCGAGAAGGTGAGCTTTCTGCTCGCCGAACAGAACACCATGGTGGCGCTGCGTTTCGCCGACTTCGGCTACATCCTCGAAAACGGCCGCGTCGTCATGGAAGGTGCAGCCTCCGAACTGCGCACCAACGAAGACGTCAAGGAGTTCTACCTTGGTCTTTCCAGTCACGGCCGCAAGAGCTTCCGCGACGTCAAACACTATCGCAGAAGAAAGCGCTGGCTCGCCTGAACATGCACTACGACACCCTCGAAACCCGCGCTCCGGAAGAGCGCGAGCGCGACCTCTTCGCGCGCCTGCCGCGGCAGATCGCGCATGCCAAGACCAACGCGGCCCATTTCGCTGAAGTCTTCGCCGCCATCGACGCCGCGGCGATCGATTCGCGCGCCGCGCTGGCGACCCTGCCGGTTGTGCGCAAGCATGAACTGATCGCACTGCAAGAGGCGCGGCGGCCTTTCGGCGGCCTCGCGGCGACGCCCTACGGCAGGCTCGGCCGCGTCTTCGCTTCGCCCGGCCCGATCTATGAACCCGAGGGCCGCGGCGCCGATTACTGGCGCACGGCGCGCGCGCTTTTCGCCGCCGGTTTTCGCGCCGGCGACCTCGTGCACAACAGCTTCTCCTATCACATGACGCCGGGCGCCTGGATCCTCGAAGCCGGCGCCCAGGCGCTCGGCTGCACGGTGTTTCCCGCCGGCGTCGGCCAGACCGAACAGCAGGTGCAGGCGATGGCCGACCTCGCGCCCAACGGCTACGTCGGCACACCGTCCTTCCTGCGCATCCTGGTCGAAAAGGCCGACGAGCTGGGCGTCGCGCTGCCTTCGCTGAAGAAGGCGCTGGTCTCCGGCGAAGCCTTCCTGCCGCCGGTGCGCGACGGCTTGCGCGCACGCGGCATCGAGGGCTACCAGGCTTACGCGACCGCCGATCTCGGCGTCATCGCCTACGAAACGCCGGCGCGCGAAGGCCTGGTCGTCGACGAGGACGTGATCCTCGAAATCGTGCGTCCCGGCACCGGCGATCCGGTAGCGGAAGGCGAGGTCGGCGAAGTCGTCGTCACCACCTTCAATACCGATTACCCGCTGATCCGCTTCGGCACCGGCGACCTTTCGGCAGTGCTGCCGGGCGTGTCGCCCTGCGGCCGGACCAACGTGCGCATCAAGGGCTGGCTCGGCCGCGCCGACCAGACCACCAAGGTCAAGGGCATGTTCGTGCATCCGGAGCAGGTCGCCGCCGTCCTCAAGCGCCACCCCGGCATCGCCAAGGCGCGCCTGGTCGTCACCAATCCCGACGCCAGCGACGCCATGACGCTGTATTGCGAAGCGTCGGACGACGGCGCCCTGGCGCAGGCCATCGCCGCAAGCGTGCGCGAGATCACCAAGCTGCGCGGCGAGGTGAAGCTGGTCGCGGCCGGCAGCCTCGCCAACGACGGCAAGGTCATCGAGGACGCGCGCAAGTACGACTGAGGTGGCCGCCGCGGGCCGCGCAGATGCCGCGATATAAGGCGGACATGAGTATCGCGCTCGCCTTGCTGCCCGATTTTGTCCTGATCCTACTCGGCCTCGCGCTGCGCCGCGCCATGCATCTGGGCGACCATTTCTGGACCGGGCTCGAACGGCTCGTCTATTTCGTCCTCTTCCCGGCCCTGCTGTTCCATGCGCTGGTGCGCACGCCGATCGACTGGCAGGCGGCGCCGCCGCTGCTGGCGACCGGCGCCGCATCGATGCTGGCGGGCATGCTGCTGGGCCTGGCGGCGCGTCCGTTTTCCGGCGTCACGCCGCTGTCCTTTGCTTCGCAGTTCCAGTGCGCGTTCCGCTTCAACTCCTACATCGGCCTCGCCGTCGCCGGCAACCTGCACGGCGCCACCGGCATCGCCGCCATGGGCCTGCTGACCGGCGCCATGGTGCCGCTGGCCAATCTGGCCGCGGTATGGGCGCTGGCCCGTCACGGCAGCCTGGGCGTGTGGCGCGAGCTGGCGAAGAATCCGCTGATCCTCGCCACCCTGGCCGGGCTGGCCTGGAATCTCGCCGGCTGGCCGATGCCGCAGCCGGCGCTGAAGTTTCTGGCGCGCCTCGCCGAGGCGTCGATCGCGCTCGGTCTGCTGGCGGTGGGAGCGGCGCTGCGGGTGCGCGGCGCCTTCGGCGACGGCGGCCGCGGCACGGCGGCCTGGTTCATGGCGGTGAAACTGCTGGCGATGCCTGCCGCCGCCCTCGGCATCGCCGCGGCATTCAAGCTCGATCGCGTCTATTTCGACGTCGCCGCCACCTCCGCCGCGCTGCCGGCGGCGAGTTCGGCCTACATCCTGACCCAGCGCATGGGCGGCGACGGCGCCCGCGTCGCCTGGCTGATTTCGTCAACGACGCTGGCGGCGATGCTGACCCTGCCCTTCTGGCTTTCCCGACTTTAGCTTTCGCTCGGCGGCGGAGGGTCGGGCGCCATCATCTGCTGAACGATGGCGCGCAGCTGGCCGGGCCGCACCGGCTTGCCGTGCGGTGCGAGGTGGCGGCGCGCGGCGTTGGCGAGCAGGTGATCATCGACGTCGCCGCTGAGGACG
>JACRPB010000003.1 GCA_016214175.1 Rhodocyclales bacterium | reverse complement strand
GCTTCGGCGTGCGGATGCCGGCGACGACGTCCTCCCCCTGGGCATTGACCAGGTATTCGCCGTAGATCAGGTTCTCGCCGGTGCCGGGGTTGCGCGTGAAGCCGACGCCGGTGCCGGAGTCGTTGCCCATGTTGCCGAAGACCATGGTGCAGACGTTGACCGCCGTGCCGTTGGCCATGGCCGGGGTGATCTTGAACTGCTTGCGGTAATCGATGGCGCGCTTGCCGTTCCAGGAGCGGAACACCGCCTTGATGGCGATGTCGAGCTGTTCGTAGGGGTCCTGCGGGAAGGGCTTGCCGGTGTGGCGCTGATAGATGGCGAGGAATTCCTCGGTCAGCTCCTTGAGGTGCTCGGCCTTGAGATCCACGTCCTGCTTGGCCTTGTGCTTGGCCTTGATCTCGGCCATCTTCTCGTCGAAGTATTCGTCGGCGATGCCCAGCGCGATCTTGCCGAAAAGCTGGATGAAGCGGCGATAGGCGTCGTAGGCGAAGCGCTCGTTCTTGGTCTGCTTGATCAGGCCCTTGAGCGAGCTGTCGTTGAGGCCCAGGTTGAGCACGGTGTCCATCATGCCCGGCATGGACATCGACGAACCCGAGCGCACCGACACCAGCAGGGGATTCTCGGCGGAGCCGAAGCCCTTGCCGGTCTTCTTCTCCAGCGCCACCATGTGGGTCTTGACCTCGTCCCAGACAGTGTCCGGCAACTGGCTCTTCTCCAGGTAGGCGAGACAGGCTTCCGTCGTCACCGTGAAGCCGGGAGGCACGTTGAGCCCGATCTGCGTCATCTCGCACAGATTGGCTCCTTTGCCGCCCATCAGCATCTTGTTCTTGCCGTCGCCTTCCTCGAAGTCAAATACGTACTTGCGTTGCGCCATGACACTCCCCTGCGGTCCAATTGAATGGTTTTGGTAACGAGATGACCACGATCGCACGCTCGCATGTCCACCGCGCGCGACCGGCCACGGGCGGCATTCTACTACGCCGGATAGGGCAATCCCAATCCATCGCAGGGAACTGATTCGCAGACCGCGGTCAAACAAATCAGCCCGTTTAATGGCGCGATGGGCTTGCCCGCGGAGGCAGTTCATGGGCAATGCAGGAGACATGCCGGACGGCGCCGACTCCATGCAGGACAACCCCGTACAGGAGTACGGTCGATGCTTGGACTTGACAGCGAAGCGCAGCGCGAAGTGGCGGCAGGCCTGTGCGCCGCCGGCCCCGCGATCGCCTCGAAATACCTCTACGACCCTCTCGGCTGCCGCCTGTTCGAGGCCATCACGCACTTGCCCGAGTACTACCCGACGCGAACCGAGCTGGCGATCATGGCGCGCCAGGGCGCCGCGATCGGCCGCAGCGCCGGGACCGGCGCCGCGCTGATCGAACTCGGCGCCGGCAACTGCCAGAAGGCGCGCGCCCTGTTTCCGACCCTGCAACCGGCCCGCTACGTCGCCATCGACATCTCCGCGCACTTCCTGCGCCAGTCCTTGCGCGTCCTGCAAAGCGAGTTCCCCGCCATCCCGATGATTCCGCTCGCCGCCGACCTGACGGCGCCTTTTGAGCTGCCCGCGGCGCTCAACGGCACACGGCGGCTGTTCTTCTATCCCGGCTCCTCGATCGGCAATTTCGACCCGGAAGACGCCCTTGCCCTGCTGGCGCGGGTGCGCCGCCTGTGCGAGTTCACGGGCAGCCTGCTCGTCGGCATAGACCTGGTCAAGGATGCGGCGGTGCTGCATCGGGCCTACAACGACGGCCTCGGGCTGACCGCCGCCTTCAACCGCAACGTTCTCAGCCATTGCAACGCGCTCGTCGGCAGCGACTTCCGCCTGAGCGACTGGCGCCACCGCGCCTTCTACAACGCCGCCCGCTCGCGCATCGAAATGCATCTGGACGCCGTGCGCGCCGCCACCGTGTCGTGGCCCGGCGGCTGTCGCCGCTTCCGCAGCGGCGACAGCATCCATACCGAAAACAGCTACAAGTACGAAATCGCGGACTTCAGCGATCTGCTGCGGGCGGCCGGCTTCGCCGAGATCGACGTCTGGACCGACGAGCGGCGCTGGTTCGCCGTCTGCCATGCCAGCGCCTGAGCACGAGACCGACGCCGCCGATCTCGGCGCGCGCTACGCCCGGATCCGCCATCGCACGGCGGCGCTGGCCGCGCCGCTGTCCGCCGAAGACTGCTGCGTCCAGTCGATGCCCGACGCCAGCCCGGCGAAGTGGCATCTGGGCCACACCGCCTGGTTTTTCGAGACCTTCGTGCTGGAACGCTGGGAAGCCGGCTTCAAGGCTTTCGACGACGCCTTTCGCATGCTCTTCAATTCCTACTACGATGCCGTCGGCCCGCGCCAGCCGCGGCCGCAGCGCGGGCTGCTGACGCGGCCGTCGCTGCGGCGCGTGCTCGACTACCGCGACGCCGTCGACGCGCGCATGCAGCGCCTGCTGGCGCGCCGCGAGCTCGACCCGGCGGCCGCCGAGCTGACCCTGCTCGGCCTGCACCACGAACAGCAGCACCAGGAACTCCTGCTCACCGACGTCAAGCATTTGTTCGCGCAAAGCCCGCTGCAGCCGGCCTATCGCGCCGTCGATCTGCCCGTCGCGGCGGCGCCGCCGCTGACGTGGCACGCCTACGCCGGCGGCGTCGCCCGCATCGGTCATGACGGCGCCGGCTTCTGCTACGACAACGAAACCCCGCGCCACGCGGTGTATCTGCACGACTTCCGCCTCGCATCGCGCCTCGTCACCAACGGCGAGTACCTCGACTTCATCGCCGCCGGCGGCTACGCCGACCCGCGCTTCTGGCTCGCCGAAGGCTGGGACTGGATGGTCGCCCAGGGACGCCGGCAGCCCTGCTACTGGCGCGACCAGGGCCGCGCCGAGTTCACCCTCGCCGGCACCGTGCCCCTGGACCCGGCGCGGCCCGTCGTCCACGTTTCCTACTACGAGGCCGACGCCTACGCGCGCTGGGCCGGCGCGCGGCTGCCGACCGAAGCCGAGTGGGAACACGCGGCGGCGCAATGCGTCCCGCACGGCCATTTCGCCGACGCCGACGTCTTCCATCCCGCCGCCGCTCCGGCCGGACTCGCCCAACTCTTCGGCGACGCCTGGGAATGGACGCAGTCGAGCTATGCGCCCTACCCCGGCTTCCGTCCGGCGCCGGGCGCCGTCGGCGAGTACAACGGCAAGTTCATGGTCAATCAGTACGTGCTGCGCGGCGGCTCCTGCGCCACGCCGGCCGCGCACGTGCGCGCCAGTTACCGCAACTTCTTCCCGGCGGCCGCCTGCTGGCAGTTTTCGGGCATCCGCTTGGCGCGCGACTGATTCCAGTACCGGTAAGCGGGTAGCAAGAATATGCGGTTCAGAGTATTCCTCGCGAATAGGCATATCCGCAGAATCCAATACCGAAGCGCTACCGCCGGACGCCTTGTCCCGCGGCAGCGGTCGACAGGGAAACAAGCCGTCCGCCATCCTCCGCTCAGGCGCGGGAACGGCAGCCGGATCTTCCGGGATCTCAACCTCATCTAGCGAGAGACATCATGAAACTGAACACGAAAAGCCGCATGGCCATCGCCGCCATCCTCGACGTTGCCGCACATGGCGCCAACCGGCCGGTCGCCCTCGTCGGCGTCGGCAAGCGTCAGGACATTTCCCTGTCGTACCTGGAGCAGTTGTTCCGCAAGCTGCGCGAGCGCGGCATCGTCTCCGGCATGCGCGGTCCCGGCGGCGGCTATCGCCTGACCAAGCAACTCTCCACCATCACCGTCGCCGACATCATCGCCGCCGTCGACGACGAAGGCCTCGACAGTTGCACCTGCAAGGAAGGCGGCAGCGGCCGCGGCTGCCCGTCGCACGGACTCTGGTGCCGCGTCAATCATCACCTGCACGACTACCTGCGCACGGTCACGCTCGATGCCATCCTTGAGGACCAGTTCGCCGAGCCGGCCGCCGAGGCACTGACCATACCCGCCGCCACCCTGGTGCGCAGGCCGGGCGAGGTGCACCAACCCGGCCTCATGTGACGCCGGCGCCAGCGTCCGCGAGGCGAGGCCCGCATGTACCAGGACTTTTTCCGCCTCAAAGAACCGCCGTTCTCGATCGCCCCCGATCCGCGCTTCCTCTACATGAGCGCGCGGCATCGCGAGGCGATCGCGCATCTGCTCTACGGCGTCGGCGGCGACGGCGGCTTTGTGCTGCTGACCGGCGAAATCGGCACCGGCAAAACCACGCTGTGCCGGCGGCTGCTCGAACAGATCAACACCGTCTGCGACGTCGCCATCATCCTCAACCCCAAGCTGAGCGTCGAAGAGCTTCTTGAGACCGTCTGCAACGAATTCCACATCCCTCTGCCGCAGGGACGACGCGTCGGCGTCAAGGTGCTCGTCGACGCCATCAACTTCCATTTGCTCGACGCCAATGCGCGCGGCCGGCGCGCCGTCCTCATCATCGACGAGGCGCAGAACCTGCAACCGGAAGTGCTCGAACAACTGCGCTTGCTGACCAACCTCGAAACCAATACCCGCAAGCTGCTGCAAATCATCCTCATCGGCCAGCCGGAACTCGGCGACATGCTCGAGCGCTGGCAACTGCGCCAGGTCGCCCAGCGCGTCGTCGCGCGCTACCACCTCACGCATCTCACCCGCGACGAAGTCGCCACCTACGTCAATCATCGCCTGCGCGTCGCCGGCGGACAGGCCGAACTGTTCCCGCCGGCGTTGATCGGCCAGCTCTATCGCTACACGCGCGGCGTGCCGCGGCTCATCAACCTCGTTTGCGATCGCGCCCTGCTCGGCACCTACGTTCAGGGCAAGTCCCAGGTCACGCGGCAGACGCTGCGCCAGGCGAAACGGGAAGTCATCGGCATCGCCGCGGGCCAGCCGCTGTGGCGGCGCTACGGGCGGCAGCTCGTCATGATCGCCGGGCTCGGCGCCGGCGCCGTCGTCGTCGCCAATTCCAGCCCGTTCTGGCCGACGCCGGAACCGGCGTCCGCAACGGCCCGGCTGCCGGCGATGGCACTGCGCGCCCCGGAACAGGCGGGCGCGACGGAGCAGTTCGACGGCCTGCTGTGGCCGGCAGACGCCGCCAGCCGCGAAGACAGCGAAAAGCTCGCCGTGCGCGAATTTCTCGGGCTCTACGGCGTCGAGCGGGCAGCGGACGCCAGCGGCGGCGTCTGCGACGCGGCCGCCGCCAACCATATGCGTTGTTTCCGCGGTATCGGCGGTCTCGCCGACCTGCGCCGCTTCAACCAGCCCGCGATCCTGAAGCTGGAGAGCGGCCGCGGCAATTCCTCCTATTACGGCGTCCTGCTCGGGCTCGACGACCAGGGCGCCACGCTGAGCCTGGCCGGCGAGCGCTTGCGCGTGCATCTGGGCGATCTGGCGCGTGCGTGGTCGGGCCACTACATCCTGCTGTGGCTTGAACCGCCCGGCTACAACGCCCCGCTCGCCCTCGGCAGCCGCGGTCCGGCGGTGGCACAGTTGCGGCGGGACCTGGCCCGACTGCAAGGCAGCCCGAGCGAAGGTCCGCCCTGGTTCGACGAGGACTTGTTGCAGCAGGTCAAAAAGTTCCAGCTCGCCGAGGGCATCGCTCCCGACGGCATCGTCGGCGCGCTGACCATGACCCGAATCAACATGCAGCTCGACGACAGCGCGCCGCGCCTGAACGCGGCCAGACGCTGATGTCCTACATCCTCGAAGCCCTGACCAAGTCGGAGCAGGCGCGCTTGCAGCAGGCCGGCGCCATGCGCTATTCGCTGCTGCCGGCGAGCGGCGAGAACGCGCGGCCGCGGCGCAGCCGCGCCTACGCGATTCTCGGCGGCCTGCTGCTGCTCAACGGCGCCCTGCTCTACCCGCGGCTGTATCCGAACGCGGCGCCCACGCCCCGGACCGAATCGACGACGAAGCCCCTGACGCGATCCGGCGCCGTCGCGCCGCCGCGGCAAGCCGCAACGCCGCCGCAACTCGCAACGCCACAACCCGCAGTACCGCCGCTCGCAGTCCCGCCGCAGGTCGCATCCCAGACTGCGTCCGAGCCCGTCCGTCCCGCCCCCTCCGGCAGCGTTTCCACGCCCCCGCCGCAAGCCGTGGCGACGCCCAAGGCCGCCGTCGCGGCGTCGACCGGCATCCCCGCAGCCCCACTCCGCGCGGCCGAGCGCGCCGACCCGCAGGAGATGCCCGCCGATCTGCTGAAGGATCTGCCGCCCCTCGCCGTTGCCGGCTACATCCACGACACCGACGCCAACAACATGGTGCTGGTCAACGAGAAGCTGCTGCGCGAAGGCGACGAAATCGCCCCCGGACTCAAGCTCGAAAAGATTCTCGGGGACGGCGTCGTCTTCAACTACAAGGGTTACCGCTTCAAACGCTGAGGCCCGTGCGCAGGCTCATGTTCACCCCAGCAGCGAAGACGTGAACAAGTATTGCCGCAGACCGACCAGTTGCCGCCCCAGCGTCGCCGCGCCCTCCGCATTGCCGAGGTTGGCCGATTCGAGAGCGAACAATTCGGACAAGCCGACTTGGCCGGCGCCGGCCTGGCCACCACCGAGCAGACTCTGCGTCTGTTCCGTGCTGCCGAAAGACTGGATGAGCCGCCGCAGCATCGTCGCATTGCCGCTGTCGCCGGCAAGCCCGGCGGTCTGGGTGCCGAGCTGCTGCGCCGCCTGCTCCAGCAAGGACACGGTGCCGCTCGCGTCGGCCGCGAACGCCGTTTCGAGTTGCGCCCGATCCACGCTCAACGTGCCGCCCTCGCCGCCGAAGGGCGAGACCTGGAAAACGATGCCGATCTGCTCCAGCGTCGTGAGGCCGGAAGAACCATTGGCCAGCGCTCCCGTCGCCTGCCGGTCGACGGCAGCCGCCACCTGGCCCGCCAACAGGCTGCCGGTGAGCCCGCCCGTCGCCGCTTGCCGCAGGCTGCCGAGCGTGTTCTGCAAGTCGTTGAAGGCGCCGACGAAGCTCTGCGCCGCCGACGCCACGCCGGCAAAGTCGCCGCCGAAGTTCTGCGCGATGCCGCCGGCGCCGCCCACGGCGGGCCGCAGCGGCGTCACGGCAGTCTCGAAGGTCGCCACCGCCGCCAGCACCTGCCCCAGCCCCGACAATTCGACGAGAGACGAAACCCCATTCGGCGGCGCCACCGCGGCTTGTCCCGCCAGTCCGGACAACAGCCGCGGCGCCGCGCTGGAGCCTGCGACGCCGCTGACCGGCGTCACCACATATTCAGGATCTGCCATCGCCGACTCCCATTGGCGAGCCGCTTTGCCGGCCCGACTTGCGCCACCGCGGCCCGATGGTCGCGCAAGCCCTTGCTGTGGCTTAGAGACGCCGCGCCGCGCCGAAGTTCTGCGCCGGCAGTCGGCGCGCTCAGCGGCGCATTTCGCGTCAATTCCACCGCAAAGGCAGCGGATCGGCCTGCGGGTGTCCGAACAGCGGACCTTGCCCGAACTGGCATCCGGCCTCGCACAGGAAGGCGATCTGGCTTTCGTCGGTGATGCCGTCGGCGATCACGTCGAGATTGAGGCAATTCGCCATCTGCACCGTGGCGCGGACGATCTCGGCGCTGTCGCTGTTGTGCGGCAGGTTTGCCACGAGCGACCGGTCGAGCTTGATCAGATCCACCGCGCAATGCTTGAGCAGGGACGGGCTCGAACAACCGCTGCCGAAGCCGTCGAGCGCGAGGCGGATGCCGGTTTCCTTGAGGCGCCGCGCCAACTCGACGACCGCGTCCATGCTCTGGCCCAGGCCCGCCTCGGAGAATCCGATCTCGACGCAGGCGCTGTCGACGCCGCTGTCGGCGAGGGCGCGCGACAAGACCTCGACCAGGTTCTTGCGCCGGAAATGGGCCGCCACCAGCGTGAAAGACACCGTCAGATCGGTCCAGCCCGCGGCATGCCAGGCGCTGGCCTGGCGGCACACCTCGCGCAGCGCCCATTCGCCGATCTCGGCCATCAGCCCGCCATCTTCCGCCAGCGGGACGAAGCGCTCCGGATCGACGCTGCCGAACGTCGGATTGTCCCAGCGCAGTACCGCCTCGACGCCGGCGACGCGCCGGAAGCCGAGATGGGCGCGCGGCAGGTAGTGCAGCGAAATCTCGCCCCGCTCCAGGGCGTGGCGCAACTGGCCCTGCATGGCGACGCGCTCCTGGGCCGCGCTGTTCACGTCTTCGTCGAAATAGAGATAGTTGCCGCGGCCCTGGCGCTTGGCCTGGTACATCGCCGCGTCGGCCTTTTGCAGCAAGGTTTCGAAATCCGCGCCGTCGTCCGGGAAGATGCCGATGCCGATGCTCGCCGAGGCTTTGAGCGCGTGGCCGTCGATGTCGAACGGCACGGCAAGCGCGGCGGCGAGCTTGTCCATGATGTGCGGCAGATCGACGGCGCCGTGCGTGTCCGAGAGGACGACGACGAACTCGTCGCCGCCGAGGCGGCTGACGATGTCGGTCGTGCGCAGGCAGCTTTTCAGGGTCGCCGTCGTCGCTTGCAGGAATTTGTCGCCGATGGCATGGCCGAGGCGGTCGTTGATCTCCTTGAAATGGTCGAGATCGAGAAACAGCAGGTGCAGCTTGGAATTGGTGCGCCGGGCGTGGGCGATTTCCAGTTCGAAGCGCTCCTTCAGGCGGCGCCGGTTCGGCAGGCCGGTGAGCGGATCGTGGTAGGCCAGGAACTGGATCTGCTCCTCGTAGTTCTTGCGCAAGGTGATGTCGGAAAACGAGGCGATGTAGTGCGTGACCCGTCCCGCGTCGTCGGGCACGGCGCTGATCGACAGCCATTTCGGGTAAATCTCGCCGTTCTTGCGCCGGTCCCAGATTTCGCCCTGCCAGTGGCCGGTCGACAGGATGTCCGCCCACATGGCGCGATAGAACTCGCGGTCCTGGCGACCCGACTGGAAAATCCGCGGCGTCTTGCCGATGACCTCCTCCGCGCTGTAGCCGGTGATCTCGGTCACGGCCGGATTGACGGAGACGATGCGCTCGTCGCTGTCGGTGATGACGATGGCGTCGACGCTGGCCGCGAATGCCTTCTGCCACAAGCGCAAGTTGTCTTCCGCATATTTGCGCGCGGCCAGGTCGTTCGCCGAGGCCGGCAGCGCCATGCGCGCGGCGGCGTCCGCGACCTCGGGCGGCAGCGTCGCATCGAGTCCGACGCAGTAGCGGAACTCCGCCAGCGAACTCGGCGCATTGACGCGCAGCAGGCCGGCGAAAGCCTTGCGCAGGGTTTCGAGCACCTGCGAGCCCTCGGCCAGTTCGTGCTCGATGCGCCGATTGACGGCATGCAATTGCTCCGCCGTCGTGGCGGCGTCCCGCGGCGGCGTCCCGCCGCGCAATTCGACGTCCGCGATCGACTCGTCGACGCTTTCGATCAAGAGCCCGATATCCGCCAGCACCCGCGCCAGCGCAGGATCGCCGGGCCACGCCCGCCCGGCCTCGGCCGCCAGATTCGCAATCGCCGTGCGCACCCGCGCAACGTCGGCAAGCCCCATGTTTCGACGCAACTTCGAGATCATTCGTTTCACCTTCGCGTGATTGGTTTGAGTAGTTTCCGGACAGCGCCGCAAGCGCGGCCGACCTTGCGGTGCGCCGGGAATGGCGATGGGAAGATCGTAGAACCGCTGGCGCCGCCGGCAAATTCGGCGAAACGCGTAAGCGCGCTACGGCGACGGCTGTATTCGCCGCCGTCGCAGCGCCGGAACGATGCTCGTTAGCCTGTACGGCCGGGTACGGACTGCGCCGACGTCGACTTTTCCCGGCGCGCGCGCGAACTACCCGGAAACCGGTATTTCATAACCGCCTTGCTTCAGGTTGAATGAAAGCCTCTCCGGTACGCATGCCTGCCATGGCAAATCGCCCGCACCGCTTCCTCCAGTCTCTGCTGCCTCGGCTCCTGCCGCGGCGCTTGGCGCGCGCGCCGTTCTGCCGCTTGTCGTGGCATTCGCCGGTCATGGCCCTGGCCGTGACCGGCCTCATCCTCGCCGGCATCTGGGTGGCCGTCTACGTCGCGGCGAAGAACTCGCTCACCCGTACCGCCGAAGACAACCTGGCAGCGGTGGCCATGCTCAAGACCGAGCAGATAGAGCAATGGCTGGAAGAGCGCCATACCGACGCCGACTTCGTCGTCCAGGTGCCGGAATTCACGGACACGCTGTACGCCTGGATGCAGGGCGGGCGCAGCGACAACCGGCAACGCGAACTGCTGCTGCGCAACCTGCATGCCCTCGCCGTCGGCGCGCGCTACCGCGACATCACCATCCGCTCGGTCGAAGACGGCTCCCTGCTGCTGTCGAGCGGCGGCGACCTGATGGATACGCCCAACGAGCGGGAGCAGGCGAAAGCAGCGCTGAAGCAACCGAGCTTCGAAGACCTGCATTTCACTTATCCGGGGACTTCGGCCCTCGACGTCGGTTTCTTTTCGACCATCGCCCGTGGCAAAGCGCCGCCCTTCGCCATCCTGCACATCACGCTCGACCCGGCCGAAGTGCTCTATCCGCTGGTGGAGCACTGGCCGGGCGCCAGCCAATCCGCAGAGACCCTGCTGGTGCGCGTCGAAGGCGACGACGTCGTCTATCTCAACAACTTGCGCCACCGGCCCGGCGGCGCGCTGCGCCACCGTCAGCCGCTGACGACCCCGCAACTGCTCGCCGCCGCGGCGGCCACAGGCACCAGAGGCGCGCTCAAAGGCATCGACTATCGCAACGTGCCCTGCCTCGGCTACGCCCTGCCCGTCGCCGGCACGCCCTGGCTGCTGCTGGCGAAGATCGACGACAGCGAAGTCTATGAGCAACTCAATCGCCTCGCCGCCTTCGGCTTCGTCATCACCTTCCTGCTGCTGTTCGCCGGCGCCTGGTGGATAGCGGACCGCAACCGCCTGTCCCTGGCGCGCTATCGCGACCGATTGGAGCGCGACTTGCTGGCGAAACGCATCGAATTCCTCGCCACCTACGCCAACGACGCCATCCTGCTGGTCGATCCGCACGGACGCATCATGGAAGTCAACGATCGCGCCCTGGCGAGCTACGGCTACACGCACAACGAAATGATCGGCATGGAACTGGCGCGCATTCGCGCGCCGCAAGCCGTCATCGATCAGCTCGATCGCCTCGCCGCGCAACCCGACGACGGCGGCCTGATTTTCGAAACCGAGCACCGCACCAGGGACGGCCGCGGCTTCCCGGTCGAGGTCAGCATGCGGCGCATCGAAATCGCCGGCGAAGCCTGCATCCAGGAAATCGTGCGCGACATCAGCCACCGCGTCGCCGCCGAGAAGGCGCTGCGCGCGAGCGAGACGCGCTTTAGGCAACTGTTCGACCTCGCCCCGATCGGCACGGCGACCGTGGCCCTCGACGGGCGCATCGACAGCGCGAACATCGCCCTCTGCGACATGGCGGGCTACGCCATGGCGAAGCTGCGCACGCTGTCCCTGGTCGAACTCACCCATGCCGATGATTGGCGGCGCGAAAAGGAGTTGTCGCTGCAACTCGCCGCCGGCGCGCTGTCGCGCTATACGCTGGAGAAGCGTCTCGCCCATGCCGACGGCCTTGCAGTCTGGGTGCAGCAGGACGCCGCCGTCGTCAAGGACGAGGACGGCAAGCCGCAGCACCTCATCGTGCAGTTCCTCGACATCTCCGAACGCAAACTCTTCGTCGAGCGCATCGAGCGGCTGTCCCGCCTCTATGCCGCGATTTCGCGCACGAACCACGCCATCGTATACAGCACGACGCCGCAGGAAGTCTTTCGCGCCGTCTGCCGCGCCGGCGTCGAGTTCGCCCATCTGCCCCTGGTCTGGATCGGCATCGCCGACGACATGACGCGCTGCATCCTGCCGGTCGAGGCGGCCGGCGAAGCCGCCGGCTATCTCGACGGCATCGTCATCCGCAGCGAGGCCGGCACGCCCGAAGGCTGCGGGCCGTCCGCCATCGCCTACCGCGAGCAGCGCATCTATTACTGCGCCGACTACTTCGCCGACCCGCAGACCGAACCCTGGCATCGGCGCGCAGCGGAATTCGGCGTCGCCAGTTCGTTGTCGCTGCCCTTGGCGCGCGGCGGCAAGCCCTTCGGCGTACTCACGGTCTATGGACCGGAAAAGAGCTTCTTCGACGCCGAGTCGATCGAAGTCCTGCGCAAGATGGCGAATAACGTATCTTTCGCCCTCGACCATTTCGACCGGGACGCCCAGCGCCGGCAGGCCGAGGAAATGCTCGCCGGCTACGCGGCCCAGGTCGAAGACCTCTACCAGAACTCGCCTTGCGGCTATCACTCGATCGACGGCGACGGCCTGATCGTGCGCATCAACGACACCGAACTGCGCTGGCTCGGCTATGCGCGCGAAGAAGTCGCGAACCGCATGCGCATCGTCGAGCTGCTGAGCGAAAAAAGCGGCCAGGCCTTCCAGCGCCACTTCTCGGCCTTCATGACGGACGGCACGATCGCCGACGTCGAACTGGAACTGCGGCGCAAGGACGGCACGATCCTGCCGGCGATCCTCAGTTCGTCGGCCGTCCGCGACGCGCAAGGCAACTTCGCCTACAGCCGCACCACGATCTACGACGTCACCGAGCGCAAGAAGATCGAGGCCGAGCGCGCAGCCACGGCTGCGCGCATCCAGACGCTGTCGCGGCGCCTGGTCGCCGTGCAGGAACACGAACGGCGGCAACTGGCCGAAGCCCTGCACGATCAGACCAGCCCGAATCTCGCCGCCATCGCCCTCGTTCTCGGCACGCTGAGCCGCACGGCGTCGCCGGCGGCGCGCGCCGAGATCGCCGCCGGCATCGAAGACGCCCAGGCGCTGCTGAAGGACACCGCCGCGAACGTGCGCGAGATATGCAGCGACCTGCGGCCGACCCTGCTCGACTACTCCGGCCTGCTGCCATCCCTCACCAGCTACGGCCAGCAGTTCTCCCGCCGCACCGGTGTTCCGGTGCGCGTCGACGCGCGCGGCGAGGTGCCCGCGCTCCCGCCGGAAACCGAATCGCTGCTGTTCCGCATCGTCCAGGAGGCACTGACCAACTGCGCCAAGCACGCCTACGCCAAAGGCATCGACGTGCTGCTGGCCCACGACGCCGGGCAAGTCGTGCTGACCGTCAGCGACGACGGCTTCGGCTTCGACGCCGCGCAACTGGGCCAGCCCGGCTCTGCGCCCGGCCTCGGCCTGATCACCATGCGCGAACGCGCCGAGTTTGCCGGCGGCAGTTTCAGCATCGCCTCGCGTCCGGGCCAGGGCACCACGGTCTCGGTGCGGCTGGCGCCCGCCGCGACGGCGCCGCTTGCCGCGACGGGCGAGGCCATGTACGGTATCGAGCCCTTGCGGCACGCGCCCGATCGCCGCGGCCAGGCCCCTGCACCCCATTAGGACGGCGCCCTTTATCCGAAGCGACTACGGTATGATCGCCGCGCATTGACACCCACCCATCATTCGAACCCACATGAAAAAAATTCGCGTATTGCTCGCTGACGATCACAAGCTCTTCAGGCACGCCCTGCGCGCCATGCTCGAAGACGAGCCGGGCATCCAGGTCGTCGCCGAGGCCAGCGACGGCTACGAACTGCTCAAGCTCGCCGCCAGCGTCGCCGTCGATATCGTCTGCATGGACATCGGCATGCCGAACATGAACGGCATCGAAGCGACGCGGCGCCTGCTCGCCATCTGCCCCGACGTCAAGGTCATCGGCCTGTCGGGTTTCCACGACCGCGACTTCGTGCTCGACCTGATGAAGGCGGGCGCCAGCGGCTACGTCACCAAGACCGAAGCCGGCGAGGAATTGCTGCGCGCGATCCAGGCCGTGAAAGTGAACCGCAAGTACTTGTGTTCCGACGTCGCCGACATCGTCACCGGCGCCCTGGTCAGCAATCCCGGCGGCAAGTCGGGCGCCGTCCGCCTCGGCTCGCGCGAGCGTCAGGTACTGCAGCTCGTCGCCGAAGGCCTCACCTCCTCGCAGATCGCCGAGGACCTGCACGTCTCGCCGTCTACCGTCGAGGTCCATCGCCGCAACATCATGCGCAAGCTCGACCTGCACAACGTCGCCGAACTCACCAAGTACGCGATCCGCAACGGGCTGACGACAAGTTAGTGCCCCAGCGGCACCCGGCGCAACTACTGCGACAACAGCCCCTTCTCGATGGCATAGGCGGTCAGGCCCGACGCGTTGTGCAGGTCGAGCTTGCGCATCAGGTTGGAGCGGTGCTTCTCCACCGTCTTGACGGAAAGGCAGAGGAAGTCGGCGATGGAGCGGTTCGGATGCCCCTCGGCCACGAGCTTGAGGATTTCGCGCTCGCGGTGGGTCAGGGTTTCCCAGGGCGTGCCGCCGACCTGGCCCTTGCCGCTACCGAGAAAGCCGTTGATGACCTTGGCCGAGATGTCCGGGCTGAGGTAGGTCTTGCCGTGCATGATGCTGCGCATGGCGACGCGCAGCTCGTCGTGCGATGCGTCCTTGAGGATGTAGCCGTCCGCTCCCGCGCGCAAGGCCTCGTGGATGTATTCCTCGGTCTTGTGGATGGTGATGACCAGGATTTTCGTCAGCGGAAAACGCCGCTTGATGTCGACGATGGCTTCGAGTCCGTTCATGCCCGGCATCGAAATGTCCGTCAGCACGACGTTCGGCAGCAGCGCGGCGACGGCGCGCACCGCGTCGCGGCCGTTGTCCGCCTCGCCGACGATTTCGATGTCGGGATCCGCGGAGAGCAAGGCACAGAGGCCGGCCCGCAGCAGCGTGTGGTCTTCGACGATCAGTACGCGGTTCTTCTTCTGCATGATGTCCTCTTCAATGCCGTAGCGGCGACTGGCGCGCCGGAGCCGTGGCGGCAGGAGTCCGCCCCGGACTGCGCGCCGTGGGTTGCCATGGCGAAAATACCCACTCGGAATACTTGGACTTGCCTTCGAACTGGCTTTCATCCGGCGCGAAGCCGGTACGCTTGACGGGCGCGTCTTGCGCCAGGCTGTAGACGCCGTAGATGTCGCCGTCTCGGCCCTTGAACAGGCCCCATTCGCTGGCGCCGGTGATGGGGTCGACATACAGCCGCCGCAAGTGGCGGCGCACGCCGGGAACGCGCGGATCCTTGAGCAGGTCTTCGAGCCGCCGCGGATAGCGCGCGACGGCGCCGGCGTCCTGCTGGTAGTAACTGGCAATGGCGCGACGGAATTCGCCGCCGACGAACAGCAACTGCTTTTCCTTCTCGCGCTGCTGCGCCAGCGACCAGACCTCGCCCGCCGCCGCCAGCCCGACGCCCATGAAGGCGATGGCGATCAGCAGCGCGAAATAGGCGAAGCCCCGTTCGCCGTTCCCCTGCCTGTACCGATGCCCGCGGCGGTTCATGGCGTCACCAGCCGTTGTACGGACTGCCGTCGGTGGCGAAACCGGCGGCGCCGCTCTTGATGTCGAAGACGCCGCCCTTGGCCTCGCCCTCGGGCGGGACGACGATCCAGGTCGCCGTGCTGTCGGTAATCGGATCGTAGGGCGCTGCGCGCAGATACTTGCCGCCGACCAGCGTATCGAGGTTGTCGGGATATTTGCCGTGGTCGCCGTAATACTTGTCGATCACGTGCCGCGTCAGCGCCAGGTTCTGCTTGAGCACCGACTCCTTGGACTTGGTGACGCTCTTGAAATAGACCGGCACCGCGAGCGACAGCAGCGTGGAAATGATCGCCATCACCGCCAGGAGCTCGATCAGCGTGAAGCCGGAAATCGGACGCGTGCGCATGCCTTGGTCTCCTCACCAGTCCTTGTAGGGAATGCCGTTGATGCCCGTCGCGGACGACAGCGAATAGACGTCGAAAACGTCGTCGCCGGCCGCCGGCGCATCGGCGCTGCTGGCATAGCTGCGCAGCCCCCAGGTTTCGGCGTCGGGCGTCTCCCGGTCCATATGGGTCGGGTCGCGCGGTATGCGGCGCAGGAAATGCATGCGGCCCTTGCCGCTCGGATCGCGCGTGTCGGGCACGCCTTCGACCAGCGCCGCCAGGCTCGGCGGATAGCCGGACGTGCCGGCCCGGATCGGGATCTGGCCGGCGGCGGCCGCCTGTTTGTAGGCGTCGATGGCGGTGCGGATCTCGCGCAGGGCGAAGCGCAATTCGTGTTCGCGGGTCCGCTGCACCGACAGCACGGTCAGTTCCAGCACCCCGCGGGCGAGCACCGCGACGATGGCGACGGTGACCAGCAGTTCGATCAGCGTGAAGCCCAGCATCGCGGCTGGCCGCAGCCTGTATCTCATGGCAGCACCGCCAGGCCGAGCGGTTGCGGTGCGGCGACCGGCAGCGCTGCGCCGCCCGTCGCGGACAGCACGACGCGGCTGAGCGTGATTTGCGCCGCCGCGGCGGCGCCGATCACTTCGAATTCCATCGCCGCGACGCTGCCGGCTCCGCTCGCGCCCTTGGCGCCGGACGCCGGCACCACGACCTCGATGCGGCCCACCGACTCGTGGATGGTGCTTTTCAGCGTCGGCACCGGATCGGCCTGCTTGTAGAAATCGCCGTCGCCGACCGTCGTCGCCCGCAGCACTTTCGGGTCGTAGGCGACGGTGAAGCCGATGCCGCCGACGGCCTCGGCCGCATCGGCATTCAGCCTCACGCCGATGCGCTCGCCGACCTTGGCGCGGCTGGGGCCCTGCCACGACAGCGTCAGCGGCGGCGCGACCGTGACCGGCAGGGCCGGCGCCGCGGCCGAAAGCCCGGTCGGCAGCGCGACCGCCGGCGCGGATGGCTGCGGCGGCGTCGCCCGGCGGAAGGCGGCACCAATGTCGCCGTTGCCGTTCTGCGCGATGGTGCCGGTACTGCGCAGCGTCAGCAGCTCGCTTTTCAGACTGCTCTCTGTGCCCGTCCAATATTCGATGTCCTTGGCCGCCGGCACGTGCGGCGTGCCGACGATGCGCGGCGTGATGGAGAGCACGATCTCGGTCTTCTTGGTATCGCCGCTGTGGTCGGAGAAGAGGCGGCCGAGCACCGGAATCTGGCCGAGGCCGGGCACCTTGGCGGCGTTGCGCTGCTCCTCGCTGTTGATGAGGCCGGCGAGAATCTGCGTTTCGCCGTCGCGCAGGCGCAGCACGGTCGACGTGTTGCGCGTGCCGACCTGGTAGGCCAGGGTGCCGGACTGAGCGTTCTGCACTTCCTTGATGATGGAGCTGACGTCCAGATTGACCTTGATGACGACCTCGTTGTCGGGGTGGATGTCGGGCTCCACTTCCAGTTTGAGGCCGACGTCGAGGTACTGGACATTGCCGGTGACCACGGGCGTGCCCGTCGACACCGGGGTGATGGCGTTGGTGATGACGGGCACGCGGTCGCCGATCATGATCTTTGCCTTCTCGTGGTTTTTGGCGCGGATGCGCGGGCTGGCGAGCACGTTGGCCTCGCTGTCCTGGAGCTTGAGATTGGCCGTCAGCGAAAGCGGCGGGCTCGTCGCCAGCGTGCTGCCGTTGATGCGGCGCAAATCGTCCACCGTCAGCACGCCGCCGGGACCGGTGCCGCCGACCGCCGTCACCGCGAGCTGGGTCGGGAACTTGATGCCGATGTCGGTGAGCCGCTCGCGCGCCACTTCCAGCACCTCGACTTCGAGCATGACTTCGGGTTCCTCGAAGTCCTGGTCGGCGATCAGCTTCTCGGCGACGCGGATCGCTTCTGGCGTATCGCGCATCACCAGCGAGTTGGTCTTCTCGTGGATGAAAATGTCCTTGGTCTTGAGCAGGGACTTGAGCATGGTCTGCATCTGCTTGGGATCGGCGCTGGTCAGATGGAAGCTGCGGATCTTCAAGTCCTGGTGTTCCTTGAGCTTGGCCGGCGTACTCGGGTAGACGAAGATCGTGTTCTCGCCGACGATCTTCTTTTCCAACTGGCTTTGCAGCAGGATCAGGTTGATCGTGTCCTCGACCGACACGTCCTTGACGAAGATCGAAGTCTTGAGATCGCCCTTGACGTCGCGATCGACGAGGACGTTGATGCCGCTGGTGCGTGACAGGGCTTCGAGCACCATTTTCAGGTTGGCGTCGCGGAACTGGAGCGTGATGGGCTTCTTGAACTTGCCCTCCAGCACCGGTGCGGCCAACTGCTCCCGGGTCGTCTGCTCGTCGATCTGGCGTTGCAATGCCAGCGCCGGGGCGTTCTTCGCGTTCTCGATCAGCACCGCTTTGAGGGCGGCGCGCGCGCTCTCGGTCTCGCCCTTCTTGAGCGCATCCGTGGCGGCGGCGACGGCGCCGGCGTGGCGCTTGTCCATGGCCAGCGCCTGGAGGCCTTCCTTGGCGCGGACGTGCTCCGGATCGATGCGCAGCACGCGCTCGAACGCCGCCTGCGCCGCATCGAGGCGCCCGTTGCTGCGCTCGTTGGTCGCCGCGCCGATGAGTCCCGCCAGCACCAGTTCGCGGTTGCGCATCGAGGCGTGGCGGTATTCCAGATTTTCCGGATCGGATTGCGCTGCTGCCGCCAGTTTGCCGAGCCCCTCTTCGAGTCGACCTTCGGACAGCGCCGCCATGCCCTCGCGGTGCAAGGCGTCGCCTGCGCAGCCGGCCAGCAGCACCAGCAGGCCGACCGCCAGCAGCGACAGCGCGACGACGTTCTTCAGCAGCCAAACCTTCACCATGACCTGCTCCCCTCGATCGAAAACGAACACGGCTTTCCCCTAAAAGTGTCTAAGCGCCGCCGGTGCCGAGCGTCTGCTTGACGTTCAGCGGCAGGTAAGTCAGTTCCACGAAACCGCCGGACAAGCCATCGACGCGGTAGGTGCCGTCGATGACGTCGCCCGGCGCCACGGTATAGACGCGATCCGCTTTGGCCAGGATCAGCACCGGCGCCGCGGCGCCGGCATAGCTGCCGAGATAGGCGAACGGCAGCGGCGGCGCCGTCGGCGGCGGCGGCGGACCCGGCGGCGCCGGCGGCGGGGGCGGCGGCGGCACGTACCAGCTCGTGGCGTCGAAGACGTTGCCGACGGCGTCGACCGCGGCCTGGGCGAGGTCCAGGCGCTCAAGCTCCACCCGTCCCGGCGCCGCGGCCGCCCGACCCGCGCCGGCGCGCGGCGCCGCGCCGCGCGCGTCGCGCTCGCGTTCCGGCGACGGCGGCGCCTCCTCGCCCTGCCCGCCGCCGGCGAAGGCGACGAGCAGGCCCGCGCCGGCCAGGCCGACGCCCAGCCACTGCACCCAGCGCGGCAGCATTCGCACCTTGATGGCGAGCGGCTTCATGGCGTGGGCTCCATGTAGAGCGCGAGCTTGATGGTCGCCTCGACGTTTGCGTCGGCCACTTTCTGGCGCGCAAACTGGACGTTTTCCAGCGCCACGGCCGGGATCTCGGTCTTCAAGCCGGCGATGAAGCGCCGGATCTGCGGATAGTTGCTCTTGACCGGCAGCGCGATCTGGATGCGCACCAGTTGGCCGGCCGCGTTGCGCGTCAGCCGGTAGTCGCCCTGTTCCAGCGCGACGCCCTGGCGCCGCGCCACGGCGAACATCCGGTCGAGCACCTCGGGCAAGGTGGCCAGCGCGGGAAACGCCTGGTGAAAGCGCGCAAGCTGGCTTGCCGGCGTGTCGCCCTCCTCCGCCGGCGAGTCG
>JACRPB010000002.1 GCA_016214175.1 Rhodocyclales bacterium | reverse complement strand
GCTACACCGCGCACGAACGCGCCAACCACTGGCTGGTCGGGATGTGCTTCATCCTGCTCGCCCTGTCGGGCCTGGCCTTCTTCCATCCGCTGTTCTGGCCGCTGACCAACCTGTTCGGCGGCGGCACCTGGGCGCGCATCCTCCATCCCTACGTCGGCGTCGTCCTCGCCATCGCCTTCGGCGCGGCATTTCTCCGCTTCCGTCCGCTCAACGTCATGACGCCGACGGATTGGGAGTGGGTCCGGCGTCTGCGCGAGATGGCGGCCGGCGACGATCACGGCATGCCGGCGCAGGGCAAGTACAACGGCGGCCAGAAGCTGATGTTCTGGATCCTGGCGACCTGCGTCGCGCTGCTGACGATTTCCGGCGTCCTCCTCTGGCGCGCCTGGTTCACGCTGCCGGTCGATCTGGTGCGCGCCGCGGCCGTGATCCATGCCCTGGCGGCGACGGTGATGATCGGCTTAGTCATCATCCACATCTACGCCGCGATCTGGACCAAGGGCACCCTCCGCGCCATGTGGTACGGCACGGTGACGCGCGCCTGGGCCAAGCAGCATCACCGCAACTGGTATCGGCAGATGACGGGAGACCCGCGCTGATGACCGCCTCCGACACCGGCGAATTGGCGGCCGCGGCCGATGCGCCGCAGATCGTTCCGCCTGCCGCGGCCAGTCTGTTCGCCGAACGGGCGCGGCGCTTCGCGCAACTGGCCGACGGCCATGCCCTCGGCGACTGGCTGCGCTTCCTCGGCCAGCTTGCCCAGGCCCAGCACGAGGCCTTGCAGGATCTCCCCGCACCTATCCTGCCCACCGCCCAGATGCTGGCCAAGGCGCGGCAGCACGCCATGCCGCCGCTCTCGGCGCGCCACTGGCCGCGCGACGCGCTGTGGCGCGACGTCCTGCGCCGCCTGGCGACGACGCTGGCGCCCGCCGTGCCCGCGGCCGCGCAGGAGGCCGTGGCGGCGCTGGCAAGCGCAAGGCGCGAGCGCTTGGAAGCCCTTGCCGACGAGGTCCTGAGAAGCAGTCTCAAGGGCGCGGACGTGGCCTTGCAGCCCTTCGTCGGCGCCGCCCTCGAGGTCTATTGGACCGCCATGGCGGTCCGCCTCGGCACGGCCGGCATCGCGCCGCTCGACGTGACGGGCCTGTGCCCCTGCTGCGGCTTCCTGCCCGTGGCGAGCGTGGTGCGCGCCGACGCCGGCAACCGGCGCTACCTGCACTGCGCGCTGTGCAACACCGAATGGAATCTGGTGCGTGTCACCTGTGCCGCCTGCGGCGTCGTCGAAGGCATCGCCTACCAGCAGATCGAGCGTCGCGCCGACCCCGTGCGCGCCGAAACCTGCGACACCTGCAACAGCTATCTGAAGATCGTCTACCAGAGTCAGGACGCCCGGGCCGACCCGGTGGCCGACGATCTCGCCGGCCTCGCGCTCGACGTGCTGGTCGACGAACTCGGCTACCGCCGCGCCGGCCCCAACCTGCTGCTGGCGCCGGGAGAAAACTGATTCAGCGCCGCCAGGGCGCGCTGCCGAATTCGGCAACCAGGAAGTCGACCATGGCCCGCACCTTGGGCGAGAGATTGCGGCCGCTCGGATAGGTGGCGAACAGCGGCGCCGGCTCGACGTGGTGCCAGTCGGCGAGGATAGGCACCAGGGAGCCGCGGCGGATGGCGTCGCCGACGATGACGTCGGTCAGGCGCGTGATGCCGACGCCGGCCACCGCCAGTTGCAGCACGGTTTCGGCATTGTTGGCGACGACGTTGCCGCCGACGTTCACGACGCGGATGCCGTCGTCGGTGTCGAACGGCCAGCGCCGCAAGGCCGGCAGGCTGGTGATCCAGAGGCAGTTGTGGCGCTGCAAATCGTCCGGCGTACGCGGCGTGCCGCAGCGATCGAGGTAGGCCGGCGCCGCGCAGATCACGCGCTGCATGTTGCAGATGCGCCGCGCCACCAGCGACGACTCGTCCAGCGGTCCGATGCGGATCGACAGGTCGAAGCCTTCCTCCACCGCACCCGGCGCCTGATCGCTGATGGTGATGTCCAGTTCGACGTCCGGGTGCAGCGCCAGGAAGCGCGGGATCGATGGCGCCAGTTGGTGCATGCCGAAGGCCGAGCCGCAATGCAGGCGCAACAGGCCGCGCGGACTGGCGCCGGCCTGGGCGACTTCGGCCTCGGCTTCGTCCATGGCCTTCAGGATCGGGCGCGCCCGCGCGTAGAAGGCCTCGCCTTCGGCCGTCAGTTGCAGGCGGCGCGTCGTGCGGTGCAGGAGCCGCGCGCCGAGCCGGTCTTCGAGCCGCGTCACCAGTTTGGACAGCGCCGACGGCGTCAAACCGAGATCCCGCGCCGCAGCAGAAAAGCCGCCCGTTTCCACGGCACGGACGAAGGCAGTCATCTCGGCAGCACGATCCATGGCCTGATTATGGACCGATTTTCATCATTGTTGTTCCGTTATCGCTGATTGTGTTTTAGGGCTCGCACAATTAGAGTTCAAGCATGCGATGTTGCATCGCACCAAAAAAAGGAGTCCATCATGCGCCCCATCGACCTTTATGCCATCGAACGCGAAGCCCGCGAACTACGCGCCGCCGAAATGCGCCGGCTCGAACACATCTGCGCCGAGCGCGCCCGCGTCTATGCCAAGCTTCTGGGCGGCAGCCTGCTGTCCCTGCTCAAAATCCTGAGCGAAGCCTTGCGTCCGCTGTTTTCCTGGGTGCCGAACAAGCATCGTTCCTGCTGAAACCTCGGCCTGCCGAACAGCAAGACTAGGTCTTGAACCGCGCCACCGCGGCCTGGAGATTCTGCGCCAGTTGCCGCAGGTGCGCGGCGGCGTCCGACACCTCGGCGGTCGCCGAGCTGCTCTCCTCCGCCATTTGGGCGATATGCTCGACGTTGCGGGCGATGTCGCGGCCGGCAGTGTCCTGTTCCCGCACCGCCAGCGCGATGTCCCGCGCGCGGTCCGCGGCGCGCCGCGTGCTGTCGCTGATGCAGGCAAAGACGTCGCCGGCGTCGTTCGCCATCTTTAAACCGTGGTCGGCATGGTCGCTCGACTGGTCCATGCCCTGCACCGCGTCGGCGGTCTCGCGCTGGATGGCGTCGATCAGGCTGCCGATTTCCTGCGTCGCCGCCGCCGTGCGCACCGCGAGCTTGCGCACCTCGTCGGCGACGACGGCGAAGCCGCGGCCGGCATCGCCGGCACGCGCCGCTTCGATGGCGGCGTTCAGCGCCAACAGATTGGTCTGGTCGGCGATTTCCTCGATGACGTCGACGATGCCGCTGATCTCGCGCGAACGCGCCGACAGCGCCGCCATCCGCGTCGCCGCGTCGGTCACCGTCGCAGCGATGCGCGACATGCCCTGCGCCGCGTCGCGCACCACCTGCTCGCCCTGAGCCACGAAACCCGACGCCTGCGTCGTCAACTGCTCGCTGCCCTTGGCGTGGTCCGCCACTTCGCCGATGCTGACCGTGATCTGCTCGACCGCGGCGGCCGTCTTCGCCGCCGCCCCGGCCTGGACGTCGCAGCTTTGCCGCAGTTGCGCGGTGGCGGTCGCCAGTTGCTCGGCGTTGGCGGCGACCTCGCCGGCGACGCCGATCACGCGCCGCATCGATTCGCCGATGCTCGCCAGCGTCCGGTTGAGATGTCCGGCCATGGCGCCGAGTTCGCAGTTGCCGCGAATGTCGACGCGCGCCGTCAAGTCGCCGCTCTGGCCGACCAGCGCGACGTGCTGCTGCATCGCGCGCAGCGGGCGCGTG
This sequence comes from Rhodocyclales bacterium, assembly GCA_016214175.1. Taxonomy (GTDB): domain Bacteria; phylum Pseudomonadota; class Gammaproteobacteria; order Burkholderiales; family Rhodocyclaceae; genus Nitricoxidireducens. The sequence goes on along the minus strand of JACRPB010000002.1, from coordinate 13,832 downwards.
ATGCTGCGGATCAGCAGCAGCGCCAGCAGGCAGGAAATCAACAGGCTCGCGGCGTTGAGCGCCGTGGCGGTCGTCCGTACCCAGCCGACCAGGCCTTCGGTGCGGCTCAGTTCGTCGGCCGCCTCGTCGGTCTGCGATTTGACGAACGGCCGCAACGCCGATTGCAGCGCTTCGCTGGCCTTGTCGAAGTCGTCCATCAGCTTGTTGCCGCCGGCAGGGCCGCGCTCGATGTAGGCCTGGGCCATATTCACGCCGATGCCGAAATAGGCTTCGAAGCGACCCCGGAGGTCGGCGACGGCCCGCAGCCCGGCCGCATCGTTCTCGGCGGCGAACATCGCTGCGAACTTGGCGGCCGCTTCGAGGAAGCGCTCGCGCCGCAGGCGGGCTTCGCGGATGCCGTCGTCGAGACCGTCCTGGGCGCGCGTGGCGGAGATGTCGGACAGGTATTGCTGAACCTGGATCACGTCAATTTCCATGTCGCGCGCCAGCATCGCGTACACGATGCTCTCGTCTTTGACCTTGGCCGCCGACGCCTGAATGTCGCCGACGACGGACCATAGCCAGATGCCGAAGCCGGCCGACAGCAGCAGCGGCACGGCAACCGCGAGAATGATCTTGTGCCCGATTTTCAGTGTCATCGCCTGCTCCGTCCGTTGGTCCGCGCGACCCCGGCGAATAATGCCGAGAGGCCCGTGGATCGGATATAAGGCGTTCCGCGTAATTCGTCTAAGGGGAATCCGGTAGCGGGTACTGCCACGACCCTGTCGCAGACGAGATGCGCAGGGGGAACTTCAAGCGCGCGGCGGTGCCAAACCGACTTTCCTCCTGTCGCAGTCGGCGATGTCCGCACGCTTCGGCGTCGCGGCGTCGACCGCCGACGCGGCCTCCACTTCCGCAGTTCCGGCAATGCGCCGCCGCATCGCGACGGTCGCTTCCGAATCGTTCCGAGGAGAAATCATGTCCGTCCAGTCCCCTTTGCTCGATTTCTGGCGCAGCGTGCGCCACATCGCCGCGCATGCGGTCATCACCCTGATCGCGGTGGCGATCGCCTTCTCGCTGCCCAAGGCGGCAAGCTACATCCTCTTCAACTGGTGGCCGCGCATGCAGGAGGACGCGCAGAAGCTGCTCTACGCCGAAATCGGACTCGCCGCGGTGCTGGTGCTGCTGCTAAACCTCGTCAAGCTCACCTGGGACTACCGCAACCAGGCGCGCATGGCCGCCGTCGCCGCCCTCGTCTATGCCCGCGAGAGCGACGACTGGCTCTCGCGCCGCTTCAAGGACAACCAGCTCCGGCGCCTGCCCTGGAAGCGCGACCTGACCATCAAGGCGGTCACCGGCTACGGCACCTTCGCCGCCGAGGACAGCGCGCTGAAAGCCATCATCCAGGACTGCTACGGACTGCGCGTCATGCTGTTGAACCCCTACGGCCCCGGCGCGGAGGTCTATGCCGCCGCCCATAGCGATCCGCTGGCCGCCCTCGCCGAACTGCGCCGCGAAGTTGCGGCCAGCATCGAAGCGCTGCGCCGGCTGCAGGGGCCGGGCAAGAACATCGGCCTCAAGTTCTACGAGGATCCGCCCTTCTGGAAACTCGTGTTCGTCGGCGAACACGTCTGGGTGCGCTGCTGCCACAGCACGCGCGACGGCGACAAGTTCCCCGAGTACGTGTTCGCCTTGCAGCCGGAACGGCCCAATCGCGGCTTCTTTCCGGCCTTCTACACCCACTTCCTCAACGAATGGAACGACGCGCGCCACCCCAGGTACGCCTTCGACACGAACGACTTGATTTATCGCGACGCCAAGGGCGGCAAGGTGCGCCGCGTACCCTACCCGGCCGTCGCCGACTCCGGCGCCGCGGACGGCACGGCCGGCCAGGCGGCGCTGGTGCCCGCGTGAGCCGCGGCGGCGCAAATTACCGGTAAGCCGTTATTGAAGCGCCACCGCCCGCGACTAGACTGAGCCCATGGGCCGCGGGCGCGAGCCGGCGGCCGTTGCCGGACAGCCCATAGCAGGAGCGATCATGAACAGTTCAGCGATCTCGGTCAGGTTCGCGGCCGCCAAGCGTTGCGCCGCCGGCTTGGCAGTCGGCGTCGGCCTCGCCGCTCCGGCGGCAGCGGCCGACGACGTCGGCGCCGCGCAAGTGGTCGACGCCATCGAGGCGGCCTTCGGCGTCACGCCGGGCGCGCGCCGCAATCACATCAAGGGCAGTTGCGCGCTCGGCGATTTCGTCGCATCGCCCGAGGCAGCCAACTATTCGCGTTCGGCGCTGTTCTCGGGCCAAGCGGTGCCGGTCGTCGCCCGCTTCTCGCTCGCCGGCGGCAATCCCGGAGTCGCCGACACGGCGAAGAGCCCCCGCGGCATGGCCCTCGCGTTCAAGCTGCCCGACGGCAGCGTGCAGCATATGACGATGCTGAACACGCCGATCTTCGGCGCTGCCCATCCGCGCACCTTTCTCGATCTGATGGTCGCGCTGCGGCCCGACCCGGCCACCGGTAAACCCGATCCCGAAAAGATCAAGGCGTTCAAGGCCACGCATCCGGACAACCAGGCGCAGGCCGACTACCTGGCGCGCCGCAACCCGCCGGCAAGCTATGCCACGAGCGCCTATTGGGGCATCCACACCTTCAAGTTCATCGACCGCGCCGACAAGACCACGCTGGTGCGCTGGCGCTTCACGCCGCAAGCCGGCGAGCAGAATCTCAGCGACGATGCGTTGAAGTCCGCGCCGCCGAATTTCCTCGAACCGGAGTTGATCGAGCGCACCCGGCGCGCGCCGGTGCGCTGGCACATGATGGTGTCCATCGGCGAACCCGGCGATGCCGAGGACAATCCGACGCTGGCCTGGCCCGAGAACCGGAAGCAGTTTCGCGCCGGTACGCTGACGATCTCCGCAGCGATGCCGCAAGCGGGCGCCGCCTGCGAAACCATCAATTTCGATCCGCTGGTGATGAGCGACGGCATCGCGCCGACGAACGACCCGATCCTGCTGTTCCGCTCGCCGGCCTATGCACTCTCGTTCGCCAAGCGCATGGGCGGAAAGTAGCGCGACGCGCGTTGCCACGCACAGTAAGCACCCCAAGTTGCTACAATCGACGCGAGGTCATAACGAGTCAACTCAAGGGGACGTGGGCGATGTGGCGTGGGTGCGGACTGCTTTTGCTGTCGCTGTGGTCGATCATGCCTGCCGCGGCGGCGAACGGCGGCGAAGTCAAGATGTTCGTCACCGCCGCCTTCGTTTCCGAAAGCGGCCTGCCGGTGTATCGCGAGATCGCGGACTACATCGCGGCGAAGATCGGGCGCAAGACCGCGATCGTCGCCGGTGCCTCCTATGCCGAAGCGGACATGATGGTCGAGCGCGGCATCGTCCATGTCGGCTTCGTTTGCGGCCTGCCCTACGTGCACAGTTTTCTGCAGGGCAAGTACTCGCTGCTTGCCATTCCGGTTTCGGCGACGCGCACCGGCCAGCTTCCCGATGCGAGCGCCGGTTACGAGAAGACGCCGGGCAAGTACTACTCCTACACCATCGTTCATAAGGATTCGAAGGTCAGGAGCTGGGCCGACCTCAAGGGCAAGCGCTACGCCTTCAACGACGTGAACAGCAACTCCGGCTACAACATGCCGCGCTACAAGCTGGTGCAGCTCGGCGCGAAAAGCTGGAACGACTGGTTCTCCAAGGTCATCGTTTCCGGTTCGCACGAGGAGTCGATCCGCATGGTCGCCCGCGGCGTCGTCGATGCCAGTTCGGTCGACTCGCTGGTACTCGACTACGACCGCATCAACGGCAATCCGGATGCCGGCAACGTCCGGATCATCGAGCAACTGTTCCCCGGCGGCGCCGGCGCCCCGCCGGTCGTCGTCGGCAACAGGATCGATCCGGCCTTGCGCCAGGCCGTCCAGGCCGCGCTGCTGAACATGCACAAGGATGAGGCCGGCCGGCAGATTCTCGCCAAGGCGTTGCTGCTGCGCTTCGATCCGCCCGACGACCGCAACTACGACGACATCCGGCGCATGGACAACGCCGCACGCAGCGCCGGCTTCCGCGACCATGACGAGCGCTGAGTCCGGCGCGAACCGCCGCGCATGACGCTATACGCCCGCATCGCGTCCCTGCTGGTGGCCTTCGTCGCCGTCAGCGTGCTGGCGCTGTCGTGGTTTTCCTATCTGGCGCGCGTGGACGATTTCCTGCAACAGCGCGCCGCAGCGGCCGAAACGCTGACCGCCGCCATCGCCAAGACGGTCATCGCCGATACGCTGGAGGAGCGGCACGCCAAGGTCCGCAATTCCTTGCGCGCCGTCGCCAAGAGCAATGCCGAGCTGCGCTATATCCTGCTGTTCGGCTTCGACGGCCAGCCGTTCGCTTCGACCTATCCGGACGCCGTGCCCGCCGAACTGCAGCAACTGGCCCAGCATGGCGCCGCGAGCCGCTATCGCCGCCTGCGGCTCGAAGGCCGCGACGTCGACGATTTTTCGCACCCGCTGATCGAGAACCTCGATGCCCGCATCCACGTCGGCTACGACACCTCGGCCTTCGCCGCGTCGCTGCGCGCGGCGCGGGAAAAGACGCTGTGGCTGACGCTCGGCGTCATCGCGCTGGCGCTGCTGGCCGCAGCCCTGGCGGCCGGCCGCATCGGCAGGCCGTTGCGGCAGCTCGCGGCGGCGGTGCGCGACTACGGCCGCGGCCAGGCCTTTGCGCCGGAGAGCATCGCCAGGGCCGGCCCCGAAGTGGCGGTACTGGTGGACAGTTTCGCCACCATGGTCAAGGACCGCCAGCAGGCCGAGCAGGATCTGCGCATCGCCGCCACCGCCTTCGAGGCACAGGAAGCGATCGTCATCACCGACGTCGAGTCGCGCATCGTGCGCGTGAACAAGGCCTTCACGCACATCACTGGCTATGCCGCCGCGGACGTGGTGGGGCAACGCCCGTCGCTGTTCAAGTCGGGACGCCACGACGCCGAGTTCTACCGCCGGATGTGGGCGACGCTGCTGAGCGAGGGAAGCTGGAGCGGGGAAATCTGGGACCGCCGCCGCAGCGGGGAGTCCTATCCGAAATGGCTGACCATCACCGCCGTGAAGAGTGCGGACGGCAAGACGACCCACTACGTCGGCAGCTTCATCGACATCACCGCACAGAAGACGGCCGAGGAGCACATCCTGCGGCTCGCCTATCACGACGCGCTGACCAACCTGCCCAACCGCATCAGCCTGCACGAACGCATGCAGCAGGTGATCGCCCTGGCGCGCCGCGACCGGACGCGCTTCGCGCTGCTGCTGATCGACCTCGACCGCTTCAAACAGATCAACGACACCCTCGGCCACCACGTCGGCGACGAATTGCTGATCGAAGTCGGCCGGCGGCTGACCGAATCGGTGCGCGACTCCGACATCGTCGCCCGGCTCGGCGGCGACGAGTTCGTCGTCGTGCTCAACGCCCAGGAGTCGCAGGATTCGGCAACGCGCGCGGCGGAAACGATCGTTGCCGTCCTGTCGACGCCTTTCGCGATCGCGAAACACGAGCTGCGTACCAGCCCCAGCATCGGCATCTGCCTTTTCCCCGACGATGCCGACGAACTGGACGAATTGATCAAGCATGCCGACGTCGCCATGTACCAGGCCAAGGCGCAGGGACGCGGCCGCTACTGCTTCTTTACGCCGCAGATGCAGGTGGCCGTGAGCAGCCGCATGGTGATCGAGCAGGAACTGCGCGTTGCCCTCGCGGAGGGCCAGTTCGAGTTGCATTACCAGCCGCAGCTCGACCTGCGCACGGGGCGCATCTTCGGCGTCGAGGCGCTGGTGCGCTGGCGGCATCCGCAGCGCGGCCTGGTGTCGCCGGCCGACTTCATCCCCATTGCCGAGGAGATCGGCATCATCGACGGCATCGGCGACTGGGTCATCGACGAGGCCTGCCGGCAGATGCAGGCTTGGCGCCAGCGCGGCCTCGGCGAACTTAGCCTGTCGATCAACCTGTCCGCCGGCCAGTTCCTCGACAAGCACCTGCCCGAACGCATCCGCAATACGGCGCGCGCCGCCGGGATTCCCACCGCCAGCATCGACCTCGAAGTCACCGAAACCATGGCGATGGCCTCGCCGAACGAAACCATCGCCGTGCTGCACGGGCTGCGGCGCGAAGGCATCTCGCTGTCCATCGACGACTTCGGCACCGGCTACTCGTCGCTGGCCTATCTGAAGCTGCTCCCCTTCAACACGCTGAAAATCGACCGCGCCTTCGTCAAGGACATCGAAACCGACCCCGACGACGCCGGCATCTGCGACGTCACCGTGCTGCTGGCGCACAAGCTCGGACGCGAAACCATCGCCGAAGGCGTCGAGACCGAAGGCCAACTCAAGTTCCTGCTCAGCATCGGCTGCGAGAAGATCCAGGGCTATCTGATCAGCAAGCCGCTGCCCGCCGCCGCAGCGGAAGCCTTTATCCGCGCCAACCCGAGAATGGAAGGCCTGGGCACCGTCGATTTGTGGAAGGGTTCGAGACGCTGCGGGCGCAAAAAGGGCCGGAACCCTTGTGTTATTAGGTATTCCGGCCTTATCTGGTCTTGCTTGGACTTTGTTCTGGTGATGAGGAGGATCGAACAACCTCGCCATAACCGCACGAATGAGTGATCTACGTTTTCCGGATTTTCAACATACCGTCAAATGTACCCACAACGCACCGAGGCTACCTACCTCAAGCGGCAAGCGGTTCGATGGCATCGAGTTCCTCGTGCAACTGTTCCTTCGCTACCTGCAAGTCGTAGAGGGATTGCAGGTTAAGCCAGTATTGATCCGATAAGCCGAAGTAACGCGACAGTCGCAACGCGGTATCGGCACTAATCGCCCGCTCACAATGCACGATTTGGTTGATACGGCGCGGCGGCACGCCGATTTCCTTGGCGACTCGGTATTGCGAAATCTCCATCGGCTCCATGAAGTCATGCAGCAGAACCTCGCCGGGATGGATGGGGGCAAAGTCACGTCGTCCCATGTTTGGCCTCGCTAGTGATAATCCACAATCTCAACGGCATCCGGCCCTGCTTGCGTCCAGTGGAAGCAAATGCGCCATTGGTCGTTGATACGGATGCTGTGCTGTCCTTTCCGATCTCCCTTCAAGGCTTCCAGACGATTGCCGGGCGGAATGCGCAAATCTTCGAGACACCCGGCGGCATGTACTTGGTTGAGCTTGCGCGCAGCCAATAGCGCCACCTGCTTCGGAATGCGCCGGACGAACTTGCCGTTGAAGATCGCCTCGGTGTCCTTGTCCTTGAAAGATCGGATCATGGCCAATAATGACCCATTGCGTTATTACCGTCAAGCGTTACGCCGCACCCAGGCTCGAATCTGCTGCCGATTGGATCAAGCGCCTAATATCCTCTACTCGCCACGCCGTAATGCGTTCTCCAAGAGTTCGGACCGGTTGCGGGTAACGTGTTCATGGATTGTGCTTTCAACAATCGACGTCTGGTAGCCGCCAAGGGATAAGGTCTTCTGTTTCCCGTCGAATCGATAGTTGAATCGCCACAGTTTGCCGCCCGCTGGAGAAACGAACAGATAAAGCCATTTTCGTCCGGCAGCTTGGACGGCTTGTCCTTTGGTTTGGCCTTACGGATCGCGGTATCAGTCGGCGGCATAGCGGCCTCTTTTGCTGGCGATACCACCATAGCCAGCGGTGGAATACCAGCAATCGTACCCACAATACCAGCGGATTGAGTTGGCTTTCCCTGGACGCTCGTGGACGAAGAAAAGGCCGGACGCCTTGTATTTACTTGGCTTTCCGGCCTTCCTTGGACTGCTTTGGATATTCTTTTGGTGGAGATGAGGAGGATCGAACTCCTGACCTTCGCATTGCGAACGCGACGCTCTCCCAGCTGAGCTACATCCCCGAATGAGGCGCGGATTATATCAGAGCAAACTCAGACGGGAACCACCTCGTCGAGCCGGCACTTGGCGACGCCGAGTTCGGTCTTGACCAGCAGCGGGTAGCGCGTGCCCGGATAGCGGCCGCGATGGGCGATGTTGTAGCCGATGACGACGCCGCGCACGATGCCGAGCTTGACCTGGCGGCCGACGACCAGGCCGCGGCCGACGGCGGCGTTCACCGCGGCGCCGATCTTCGCGCATTCCCGGCTGGGACTTCCGGCAGTTGGCACTTGTTCGCCCGCAAACATGATCGCCTCCGATGTGTAGCCTGTAAGTGGTCTAACGGCTGCGCAAGGTATTGCTTTAGCCCGATCCGGCGGCGGCGCGTTGCAAACGGTCGAGAATCGCACGCCAAGCCGCCGTTTGCGGCGGTCGCTGAACGACGATCCTGGCACAAGCGAGGGCGTCCAGTTCGCGCAAATTGCGGTAGAGATCGTGCGCAAATCCGGCCGCCTCGGCCGGCGCACGGCGCCAGACGACGAGTTCGTGCGTCAAGGGCTGTTCGAGGCAGGAGAGCACAGCGATTTTTTCGTTGGCGGCGATGGCGGCGCGTAGTGCGATGGGCAGGCCGTCGCCGGGCACCAGCACCAGCTGCGTGCGCGGCGCGTAGTGGGCGGCGAGCGAACCCGAGACACGCGGCGCGGCGGCGCCCGCGCCCAGTGCCGGCGCCGCGCCGAGCACTTGCGCGATCGCTTCGGCGCCGACCATGCCGGGGCGCAGGATCGCGGGCTGCGCGGCGGAGAGATCGAGAATGGTCGATTCGATGCCGACGGCGCAGGGGCCGCCGTCGAGCACCAGGGCGACGGCGGCGCCGAGGTCGGCGCGCACGTGTTCGGCCGTGGTCGGGCTGATGCGGCCGAAGCGGTTGGCCGAAGGCGCCGCCAATCCGCCGCCATCCGCGCCGCCGAATTCGCGCAGCAGCGCCAACGCCAGCGGATGGCCGGGCACGCGCAGGCCGACCGTATCCTGGCCGCCGGTGACGGCGTCGGGAACATTGGGCCGGCGTTTCAGGATCAGGGTCAGCGGACCGGGCCAGAAGGCCGCGGCGAGCGCATAGGCGGATGCGGGAATGTCGCGCGCCCAACGGCCGAGATGATCGGCGCCGGGCAGATGGACGATCAGCGGATGGTCGGCCGGGCGGCCCTTGGCGGCGAAGATTTTCGCCACCGCCGCCGGGTTGGCGGCGTCGGCGCCGAGGCCGTAGACCGTCTCGGTCGGGAAGGCGACCAGTTCGCCCTGGCGCAGCAGTTCCGCCGCGCGCGCGACGGAGTCGTCAGTCATGGGTCAGGGCAGGTCCGGCAGCGTCTTCGCCAGCACCTTCGCCGTCTGGGCGCGGCGAAACTCGGCCAGCTTCTGCGCCAGCGCTGCGTCGCCGAGCGCCAGCATGGCGACGGCGAACAGCGCGGCATTGGTGGCGCCGGCCTCGCCGATGGCGAAGGTGGCGACGGGAATGCCGGCCGGCATCTGCACCATGGCCAGCAGGGAATCGAGGCCTTGCAGATGCTTGGAGGGCATGGGCACCGCCAGCACCGGCAACTGCGTCTTCGCCGCCAGCACGCCGGCGAGATGCGCGGCGCCGCCGGCGGCGCCGATCAGCACCTTGAGGCCGCGCTCCGCGGCGCCGCTGGCGTAGTCCAGCGCTTCGTCCGGCGTGCGATGCGCCGAGAGCACCTTGGCTTCGTAGGGCACGCCGAATTGCTTGAGGGTCGCGGCAGCGGCGCGCAGCAGCGGCCAGTCGCTGTCGGAACCCATGACGATGCCGACGAGGGGAGACGTATTCATGGCAGCAACCTTTCCGCGGCTTCGAGAGTGTTGGTGAGCAGCATGGTGATGGTCATGGGGCCGACGCCGCCGGGCACCGGCGTGATGAGGCCGGCGACTTCCCTGGCGCTTTCGAAATCGACGTCGCCGCAGAGCTTGCCGTCCGCCGTACGGTTGATGCCGACGTCGATCACCGTGGCGCCGGGCTTGATCATGTCGCCCGCGATCATCCTGGCGCGGCCGACGGCGGCGACCAGGATGTCGGCGCGGCGCGTGTGGAAGCCGAGGTCTTGCGACTGCGAATGGCAGACGGTGACGGTACAGTTCCGTGCCAGCAGCAGCATGGCCATCGGCTTGCCGACGATGTTGCTGCGGCCGACGATGACGGCTTCGGCGCCCGGCAGCGGCACGTTCTCGCTTTCGAGCATTTTCATGACGCCGTAGGGCGTGCAGGGAATGAAGCGCGGCTTGCCCTGCATCAGCGCGCCGACGTTTTCGGCGTGGAAGCCGTCGACGTCCTTCTCGGGAGCGATGGCTTCGAGCACGGCCGCGGCGTCGAAGCGCGCGGGCAGCGACAGTTGCACCAGAATGCCGTGCACGCCCGGATCGGCGTTGAGTTCGGCGATGCGCGCAAAGACGACGGCCGGCTCGACGTCGGACGCATAGACGTCGTGCAGCGAGCGAATGCCGGCCTTGTCGCAGCCGTTCACCTTGTTGCGCACATAGACTTGCGAAGCCGGGTCTTCGCCGACCAGGATCACGGCGAGGCAGGGGATAACGCCCCGCGCCTTCAGCGCGGCAGCCCGTGCGGCCAACTGGTCGCGCAGCTTGGCGGAAAGAGCGTTACCGTCGATGATGCGTGCAGACATCGGGCTTACATTCAGGCGCCGGCCTTGTCGTGCGCGGCGGCCGCGTCGGCGGCGCGTCCGGCGGCAAAGGCCTTGCGGTTGAGTTCGACGAGCAGCGGCTTGCGCGCGGCGAAGCGCTTGACGATGGCCTCCAGCAGCACCTCGGCCGGAAACGGCAGGTGGTCGCCGAGCGCGCCCAGCATGACGGTGTTGCCGAGGCGCACGTCGCCTAGCGCCATGGCCAGATCCATGGCGTCGAAGCCATGCACCTCGTAGCCGCGGGCGCGGATTTCCGCCGCCGGATCGGCCGGGTAATCATAGAGGCCGATATTCACCACCGGCGGCACCAGACGCGCCGTGTTCATCAGCACCAGGCCGCCGGGGCGCAGGAAATGACACCAGCGCAAGGCTTCGGCGGCTTCGAAAGCCAGCAGCAGGTCGGCGCTGCCGGCGGTGATCTGCGGCGACAGTACCTTCGGCCCGAAGCGCAGGTGCGAAGAGACGACGCCGCCGCGCTGCGCCATGCCGGCGACCTCGGTTTTCTTGACGTCGTGGCCCAACGCGATGGCGGCTTCGGCGAGGATTTCGGTGGCGGTCATCACGCCTTGGCCGCCGATGCCGACGACGAGAATGTTGGTGCAGTCCATCAATGCCTCTTCAGTATGCTGACTTGCTCGCCCGCCGCCATGCGGACGATGGCCTCGGGGGCGCAGGGCTGCACGCACAGGCCGCAGCCGGTGCAGGCCGCCGTCTCGATATTCACGAATTGCAGCTCGACTTCCTTGCCCGAGGGCTTGACCGCCTTCTCGCGACGCATGACGTGGATCGCCGGACAACCGACATCGACGCAATTGCCGCAGCCGGTGCACTTGGCGTCTTCCACCTTGTACGGCCGCTGCTTCTTGTAGTCGTCTACCAGCACGCAGGGCTGGTCGGTGATGATGACCGATACCTCGGGAATCTTGATCTCGTCGCGAATGGTCTTGAACAGCACCGGCAGCTTGTAGGGATCGACGACGTGGATGCGGTCGGGTTTCACGCCCAGCGATTCCACCAGCTTGGCGAAATGGACGCGCGGCGCTTCACCGCCGTGGATGTCGCGGCCGTTGCCCGGATTGTTCTGGCCGCCGGTCATGCCGACGGCGCGGTTGTCGAGGATCAGCACCGTGACGTTGCCGCGGTTGTAGACGATGTCGAGCAGGCCCTGCATGCCCATATGCATGAAAGTCGAATCGCCGATGACGGCCAGCACGCGCTTGTCCTTGTCGGCATCAGAGCGGCCCTTGTCGAGGCCCATGGCGATGCCCATCGAGGCGCCCATGGAGATCGTGGTGTCGAGCGCATTCCAGGGGTGACCGGCGCCGAGCGTGTAGCAGCCGATGTCGCCGGCGATGAACAGGTTCTTGATCTGCGCCAGCGTGTAATAGACGCCGAGGTGCGGACAGGCGACGCACATCGTCGGCGGCCGCGGAAAGACCTTGGCGGCCGGGACGAGATTTTCCGGCACCGGCTCGCCGAGCAGACCGGCAACGGCGGGCAACAGCACCGGCGGCGCCAGTTCGCCCATCGTCGGCAGGATGTCCTTGCCGTGGCAGGCGATGCCGCTGGCCTTGAGTTCGGTCTCGATCAGCGGCTCGGTTTCCTCGACCACCACCAGGCGTTCGACGCCGGCGGCAAAGGCGCGCAGCTTCTCCAGCGGCAGCGGGCAGGACAGTCCGAGCTTCAGCATCGGCGCGTTCGGAAAGGCTTCGCGCACATGCATGGCGGCGGGCCCGCTGGTGACGAAGCCGACGCGCAGGTCGGTGCCGGCTTCGGCGAAGTTGAACGGCGAGGCCTCGCTTTCGGCGCGCAAGGCCTTGTCGCGCTCGAACATCAGCGGAATGCGTTTGCTGGCGCCGGCCGGCGTCATCACCCAGCGCGCCGGGTCCTTCTTGAAGCCGGTGGCCGCGTGCGCGACGCGCTCGCCGACCACGGCCAGCGCCTTGACGTGGCAGACGCGCGTCGTCAGCCGCAGCAGCACCGGCACCTGATGGCGCTCGGACAAGGCGTAGGCGGCCTTGGTCATGTCGTAGGCTTCCTGCGAATCGGCCGGCTCGAAAATCGGCAGATGGCCGAAGCGGCCCCAGTAGCGCGAATCCTGTTCGTTCTGCGACGAGGAGAGGCCGACGTCGTCGGCGACGGCAATCACCAATCCGCCGACGACGCCGGTCAGGGTCAGGGTCATCAGTGCGTCGGAGGCGACGTTGAGGCCGACGTGCTTCATGCAGCAGAAGGCGCGCGAACCGGCGTAGGCGGCGCCGATGGCCACTTCGAGCGACACCTTCTCGTTCACCGACCACTCGGCGTAGAGGTCCGGATAAGTGGACAGCGCCTCCAGCATTTCGGTGGATGGCGTGCCGGGATAAGCCGCGGCAACGCGCACGCCCGACTCCCACACGGCACGGGCGACGGCCTCGTTGCCGGACAGCAATAACCGGCTTTGTGCCGGGGCGGGCATAACGGCTGCCATAGTTTCCTCAGATCGATCTTTTCGGCCGGCGCCGAGGGCGCGGGTCAAAAACTCCGAATTATCCGGATTCGCGCGGGCAACGTCCAGGGTTTGTTCGGCGCCGCGTCAGCACCAGAATCGCATGCCGACCACGGCGGCCAGCGCCGCGCCCAGCATGACCAGGGTCGGCACCATGACATGGCCGAGGCGGCCGGGCAGGCCGCGGCGCTTGCGGTCGATGTAGAGCATGGTCTCACCCAGCGTCAGCACCGACAACAAGGCGAAGACGACGCCGCCGATGACGATCAGCATCGATTGAATATTGTCGGGCGTTCGGCATTGAAACGGCCGCCAACTGCGCGCCTGGGAAACGTCGGAAAGCCGGTCGAAGCCGAGGACGACGACAAAGAGGCCGATGCCGGTCACCAGCGTGACCGCCAGCAGCAGAAAAGCCGTCCGGCCTTCGCGCTGGCGCAGCGCGGCCATCAGATCGCGGACGTCGGAGAAAAGATCGCTCAGCAGTTGCCGGAAACTTGGCCAGCGATACCTGTTCACGAAGACTCCATGGGCTCGTCCCGGGCCGATCCCGGGCGTCGAGCAATGATACGGATTCAGTCGTACGCCGACCGGGCGGAAAAGAAGCCTAAATCTCCTCCGCCACCATTTTGATCGCCCCGCACGGACACTCGGCGACGCAAACGCCGCAGCCCTTGCCGTAGTCGTAGTTGAACTCGAAGCGCTTGCCGGGGCCTAGCTTGATCACGGCGTTGTCGGGGCAGACGCCGTAGCAGTTGTCGCACTCGAAGCAGTTGCCGCAACTGAGGCAGCGC
>JACRPB010000018.1 GCA_016214175.1 Rhodocyclales bacterium | reverse complement strand
GTCTAGCCCAAGGGTATGGTCCTTTGGATGGTACTTTCCATCGAGCCCCAATGTCTCTCCGGCACGATGGTATTTCCCATCCATTCCAAGAGAGGCTCCAGGTGGATGGTATTTGCCATCAAGACCGAGCGTATACCCCGCGGGGTGGTATTTGCCATCCAGGCCAAGAAATGAACCGGCCGGATGGTACTTGCCATCGAGACCGAGGAATTTTGATGTCATGTGCGTACTCCCTGGGTGATGGTTGTGCAGGCTAACGTAAAGTGTGGGTGAACAATGACGGAAAGCAATCCGTCATGTGATTGCCAATGGCATGCCGTCCGCGTATATTCCCAATGCATTCAATCGGACGCAATGGCTGTGGACAAAATAATGATAGCGACAAAAGCATCGGTGTCTTCGGAGCCTCGGTTGCTGGACCAGGTGCGGGGCAAGATTCGTCTCAAGCATTACAGCTTGCGTACCGAACAGGCTTATCTGGACTGGATTAAACGATTTATCCTGCATTTTGGCAAGCGCCATCCGCGCGACATGGGCGGGGCCGAGGTCGAGGCGTTTTTGACCCATTTGGCGGTGGCCGGGCAGGTGGCTGCCGCGACGCAGAACCAGGCCAAGAGCGCGCTGCTGTTCTTGTATCGCGAGGTGCTGGAGATCGAGCTGCCCTGGCTCGACCGCGTCGAGGCGGCGAAGGCGCCCAAGCGCCTGCCGGTAGTGCTCACGCGCGCGGAGGTGGCGGCGCTGCTGCTGCGGATGGAGGGCACGCCGTGGCTGATCGCCAACCTGCTCTACGGCGCCGGGCTGCGCATCATGGAGGCGCTGCGCCTGCGCGTGAAGGACGTCGATTTCGCGCGGCGCGAGATTCTGGTGCGCGACGGCAAGGGTTTCAAGGACCGCGTGACGATGTTGCCGGCCACGGTGATCGAACCGCTGCAAGCCCATTTGCGGCGCGTCCGCGCCCTGCATGGCGACGATCTTGCGGCGGGCCGCGGCAGCGTGTATCTGCCTTACGCGCTGGAGCGCAAGTATCCGGGCGCGGCGACGGAGTGGGCGTGGCAGTACGTGTTTCCGTCGGCGCAGCTCACGGTCGATCCGCGCTCGGGGGCGCGGCGGCGCCACCACATGCAGGACCAGAGCGTGCAGCGCGCCCTCAAGCGCGCGCTGCGCGACGCCGGGCTGACGAAGCCGGCGACGCCGCACACGCTGCGCCATTCCTTCGCCACGCACTTGCTCGATAGCGGCTACGACATCCGCACGGTGCAGGAACTGCTCGGCCATGTCGACCTCAAGACGACGATGATCTACACCCACGTCCTCAACCGCGGCGGGCGCGGCGTGGTGAGTCCGCTCGACCAGAATTAGCCGGTCGGACGGCCGGTCGGACGCCTTGCAATACATCAACCTACTAGGTTAATATTGCCATGGAGAAAGGCAAGCCCGAATGCACGTTGTCTGTTGTCATGGCTCTGATCGATGCGGGTAAAGTGCGTTCAACCGCGTCGGCACTTGCTGGGGGTGCGGCGTTGGGTTTCGACTTCAAGGGAATCGTCGACGTGGTCAGGACGCTGACTCCGGCTGACTTCTACAAAAGCATGACCACGCACGCCGATCACAGAATTTGGCAGGATGTCTACCGGCCAACCACGCCCGTTGGAAAGGTCTACCTGAAGCTGACGATCATCGATGAGGTGCTCATCGTGTCCTTCAAGGAGTTGTGAACATGAAATGTCCATCTTGTGCCGCAGCAAATCTGGTGCATGGCTGCCGCGACATGCCTTATGTCTACAAAGGCGAATCGACCGTCATTCCATCGGTGCGCGGCGATTTCTGCCCGGCCTGCGGCGAGGCCGTCTTGAATCCGGCCGCATCGACTCGCGTCAGCGCGGCGATGCTGGCCTTCAACAAGCAAGTGAATGCTTCGATTGTCGATCCTGACTTCATCGCCACCGTTCGCAAAAAGCTTGCGCTCGACCAGCGCGAAGCCGCTGAAATCTTCGGTGGTGGCGTCAATGCATTTTCGCGCTACGAAAACGGCAAGACCAAGCCGCCCTTGGCGTTGGTAAAGCTGCTCCGCGTGCTGGACCGTCACCCTGATCTGCTGGACGAGGTCAAGGCGGCGTGAGCGCCCCGCAGGGCCGCCCCTGACCGGAGCCGCCTACAGCCTGCCCGTCGCGAACACGCCCCGCGCATCGAGCGCCTGGCGCACGCGCTGGTTGAGCGCGGCCAGGGCCGGCGGCAGCGGCTGGAAAACGCCGTGGGTCTTGTCGCCGCCGCGGAACAGGGTGGCGTGGCCGCCGAGTTTGGCGGTCGCGGCGCGGATGGAGGCGGCGGCGGCGCCGCTTCTGAGCCAGCGCTGGCTGCCGTTCCATTCGATCAGCGTGGGTCCGGGCAGCTCGGGCGCGGCGGCGGTGCTGGGCAGCGCCAGGCGCCACAGCGCTTCATCGTCCCGGAAATAGTCGAGGCGCTGCTCGCGCAAGTCTTGCCAGAACGCGGCGGCCTCCGCTTGCGGCACGGTTTCGCCGCCGAGCTTTTTGGCCGCGGCGGCGACGCCCTGGGCGGCACCGGAGAGGCGCAGGGTGAGGACGTCGTCGTGCCAGGCGCTGGCCGAGATCGGCAGCGGCTGGCCGGCCCACTGGTTCATGGCCGCCAGGGCTTGCGCCTGCGGCAGCTCGAAGCGCAGCGTCATTTCGGCTTTGGCTTGGGGCAGCACCTTGAGCGCGGCTTCGAGGATGACCCCGAGCGTGCCGAGGCTGCCGGCGATGAGGCGCGACACGTCGTAGCCGGCGACGTTCTTCATGACGCGGCCGCCGAAGTTGAGCGTGCGGCCCTGGCCGTCGAGGAGCTTTACGCCAAGCACGAAGTCGCGCAGGCTGCCCACGGCGGCGCGGCGCGGGCCGGCGAGGCCGCTGGCGATGGCGCCGCCGAAAGTCGCGTTCGCATTCGCGGTCGCGTCGCTGCCGCCGAAGTGCGGCGGCTCGAAGGCGAGCATCTGGCCTTGCGCGGCGAGCGTTTGTTCGATCGCGGCCAGCGGCGTGCCGGCGCGGGCGACGACGACGAGCTCGGCCGGCTCGTAGGCGACGATGCCGCGGTGGCCGGCGACGTCGAGCACTTCGCCCTGGAGCGCGTTGCCGTAGAAATCCTTGCTGCCGCCGCCGCGGATGCGCAGCGGGCCGGCGGCAGCGGCCACGCGCGCGGCGAGTTCCTCGGCGATGTCCCGGTCGTCGCTCATTTGGCGCTGCCGGTGAGCCGGTATTCCGAGCAGTGGCGCGGCACCGGCACCACCTTGCCGGGATTGAGCAGGCGCAGCGGGTCGAAGGCGGCCTTGACGGCGTGGAAGGCTTCGAGTTCGTCTGCGCTGAACTGCACGCACATCTGGCGCACTTTTTCGAGGCCGACGCCGTGTTCGCCGGTGATGGTGCCGCCGACGTCGACCGAGAGTTCGAGAATGCGCGCGCCGAATTCGGTGGCGCGTTCGAGTTCGTCGCCGTGGCTGGCGTCGAACATGATCAGCGGATGCAGGTTGCCGTCGCCGGCGTGGAAGACGTTGGCGCAGCGCAGGCGGTAGCGCTGGGCGAGCTTGGCGATTTCGGTCAGCACATAGGCCAGGTGTTTGCGCGGGATGGTGCCGTCCATGCACAGGTAGTCCGGCGTGATGCGGCCGACGGCGGGAAAGGCGGCCTTGCGCCCGGCCCAGAACTTGAGACGTTCCGCTTCGCTGTGCGAGACGCAGAGGTTGCGCGCGCCGGCGCCTTCAAGCACGGCGCGCAGGGCCTCGATCTCTTCGGCCACTTCCGCCGGCGTGCCGTCTTCGACGGCGGCGACGGCCTCCTTGTCCATCATTTCCAGCCCGGCCGGGATGATGCCGGCGCCGATGATGGCGGCGACCGCGTTGCCGGCCTTTTCGACGTCGTCGAACGAGGCCATCACCACTTGCGCCACTTGCGGCTTGGGCGTGAGCTTGACGGTGGCTTCGAGCACGACGCCCAGCATGCCTTCCGAGCCGACGACGACGGCGAGCAGATCGAGGCCGGGCGCGTCGAGGGCGCCGCCGCCGAGCTCGACGATGCTGCCGTCGAACAGGGCCAGGCGCAGGGCGAGCACGTTGTGCGGCGTCAGGCCGTATTTGAGGCAATGCACGCCGCCGGCGTTTTCGGCGATGTTGCCGCCGATGGTGCAGGCGATCTGCGAGCTCGGGTCGGGCGCGTAGTAGAGGCCGTATTGCGCGGCGGCTTCCGATATCGCGGCGTTCCTGACGCCGGGCTGGACGCGTGCCGTGCGCGCCGCCGGGTCGACTTCGAGAATGCGCATGAACTTGGCCAGCGACAGCACGACGCCGTCCTCCACCGGCGTGGCGCCGCCCGAAAGCCCGGTGCCGGCGCCGCGCGCGACGACCGGCACTTTATGGCGATGGCAGGCCTGGAGCACGGCGACGACTTCGGCCTCGTTCGCCGGCAACGCCACCGCCAGCGGCAACTGGCGGTAGGCGGTCATGCCGTCGCATTCGTAGGGCTTGACGTCTTCGAGGTCCACGCGCAGCGATTCGGCCGGCAGCACGCGCGCCAACTCGGCGAGCGCGGCGCTGCGCGCGTCTTCGGCTATGGCGTGGTGGAAGGGGTGGGGGTCGTGCGCGGACATGGCCCCGATTCTACGCGCGCCCCGCGGCGGCGGGCGGCGGCCCGGCTCAGTAGGCCGGTGCCTTGCCGTAGAAGGCGAAGATGTCGGCGATGCGCTTGGCCTGGTCGGGGCTGGGCGCCTCGAATTCGACGCCGCAGAGCTGGCGCCCGTCTTCGACGCGCTGCCAGCGCAGCTTGCCGCGCAGGCTGACCGGCCGCTGGTTCATGTAGTGGTCGAGCGAGTCGGCCGGCAATTGCACGTCGAGGCTGACCGGCATTTCGTTGCGCAACGGCCGCGGCACCACCAGGCGCAGGCCGGACATGCTGACGTCGGCCGCCAGCGCCTCGACGCGCAGCGGCGGCTCGCCGCCCTGGCTCACCGTCGCCAGCACGGTGCGTTCCAGGCGCGGATGGCGGCGCTTGTCGCCCGCCTCTTTCTGCGCCTTCTCGAGGTCGTGCTGGAAGCTGAAGCCGGCCATGACGTCGTTGAGCTTCTCGGTGACGCGGTGCAGGTCGTTGCCGATGGCGGCCGTGGTCTCGACCTTGGTCGCGCTCTCGTTGAGGGTGGTGAACAGCCGCTCCAGCGTGGTTTCGAGGTGACTCAACTGCTCCATCTGGCCCCGGCTCGCCTCGACGATGGCGTCGTTGCCCTGGGCCGCGGCGGAGACGCCGGCGGCCATGGCCGAAATCACGGTCGCCGTTTCGCCGGCCACGGTCTGGTTGCCGTGCACGCGCTCGACCACGGTCTGCATGGTGTCGCGCAGTTGATGGACGCGGCCGGAGATCGTGGACACGATGCCGGTGACTTCGGCCGCCGAATTGGTGGTGCGCTCGGCGAGCTTGCGCACTTCGTCGGCGACGACGGCGAAGCCGCGCCCCTGCTCGCCGGCGCGCGCCGCCTCGATGGCGGCGTTGAGTGCCAGCAGGTTGGTCTGGTTGGCGATTTCCTTGATGGTGTCGATGATGCGCGTGATTTCGGCGGCGGCGCCGGCGAGTTCGACGACGTCGCCGGAGACGCGATTGACTTCGCCGACCGTGGCCTCCATTTCGGCGATGTTGCGCTGCACGGCGCTGACGCCCTGGTGGCCCTGGTCTTGCACTTCGCGCGTCGCCACCGCGGCGGCGGCGGCCTGCTCGGCGACGTTTTTCGCCATCTGCGTCAGCGCCTGGGCCTCGGCCACCACTTCTGCGGAGCGCGCCTCCTCCTGGCGCCCGACCTCGGCGGTTTCCTTCGCCAGCGCGGCGATCTGGAAGGCCGACTGGTTCATCTGGCGCCCGCTGTCCTCGACGTTGCCGAGAATGGCGGAAAGCTTGCCGATGACGTCGTTGAAAATGCGCTGCAAGACGCCGATCTCGTCGTGGGCCGTGACCTCGACGCCGCGCGTCAGGTCGCCCGCCTCCACCGCCTTGAGGGCGTCGCACAGGCCCAGGATCGGCCGCAGGAAGAGCTTGGCGACGAGGCCGATGAGCATGAACTGTAGCGCGAATTCGAGGCCGGACTCCCACACCGAGTTGAAGTGGTAGGCAGCGCGGTTGTCCACCATCGATTGCAGCGCCGCCGCCGGCGCCTGGCCCTCGCGCGCGATGTCGATCATCTTCTGCAGCTCCCAGGAGGCGAGGAAGCGGTTGTAGATGGTCGTCACCATGGTGACGACGAAAAAGCCGATCTGGAATTTCCAGCGGATGCTCAAATTGATGAACCAGTTCATGGCGGTCTCGTCGCTCGTTCGATAGTCAGGAAGATCCCGTGGCCGGACGGGAAGAAGGCGTGCATCTGCGCGGCAGAAACCATTCTACAAGGCCGGGATTAAACTTGTGCGCCCATCCACGATGCTTATGGCTAATCGGGGACAGACCACGGTTTTCTGCTAGCCTCTGCTCCGTCTTCGTTCCCCGGAGTCGCCCATGCCGCGCCGTGCCCGCCTTACCCTTCCGGGTGTTCCCTTGCACCTGATCCAGCGCGGCAACAACCGCCAGGCCTGCTTCTTCGCCGACGAGGACTACCGCCTCTACCTCGGCTGGCTGGCCGACCATGCCGGCAAGACCGGCTGCCGCATCCACGCCTACGTGCTGATGACCAACCATGTGCATCTGCTGGTGTCGGCGGATCGCGCGGAGGCGCCGGGGGCGTTGATGAAGGCGCTGGGCCAGCGTTATGTGCAGTACGTCAATCGCGTCTATCGACGCAGCGGCACGCTGTGGGAAGGCCGCTTCCGCTCCAGCCCGATCCAGGAGGAGGCCTATCTGTTGGCCTGCCAGCGCTACATCGAGCTGAATCCGGTACGGGCCGAGATGGTCGAGCATCCGGGCGAATACCGCTGGTCGAGCTATCGGGCCAACGGGCAGGGCGAGGAGAACGCACTCGTTCGACCGCATGCGCTTTACGAGGCGCTGGGACTCGATGCGGCCAGCCGCCAGGCGGCCTATCGGGAACTGTTCCGCTACGAGTTGGAACCGGACACGGTGGACAAGATTCGGCGCGCGACGAACGGCAATTTCGCACTGGGCAGCGAGCGTTTCGCGGCCGAGGTATCTGCGGTGCTGGGACGGAGGGCATTGCCGGGAAAGTCGGGGCGACCGCGCAAGGTGGCCGAGCCGGAGTCGGGGAAGTTGTTCGAGGAGTAGCGGAACGACAACCGACGCCAAAACCGTGGTCTGTCCCCGGTTTTTCCCGGTTTTTAGAGCGCGAGGCCGGAAAGATCGGTCGTCAGCGCCGCGATGATTCCGCCGGCGGCTGCGCCGTGCTCGCGATGGATGGCTAACAGGCGTTGCGCCACGCTGGCCCAGTGCGCGGCTCCGGCCGTCGCCGCGGCCAGCAGCGGCGACGCATCGCCGTTCGCGGCCCAGGCTTCGCCCGCCGCCACCGCGCGCGGGAACAGCGCGCGCCGCATGCCTTCGAGATTGGCGCACCAGAAATGCAGCGCCGGCCAGGCCGCGCCTGCGACCAGGGCCGGCAGCGTCACCAGGCAGTCGGCCCAGTGGTCGCGCACGGCGCGCGCCAGCAGCTCGGCGCGGCGGTCGCCGAGGGCCGTCAGCATGTCTTCCCAGGCCGGCCCGAGCGCCCGTCCGGCGGCGTGCTCGCCGCGCTCGTGCAGCACCAGACTCGCGATCTCGGCCTCGGTCATGCGTTCGAGGGCAGCGGCGGTATCGTCGAAATAGCCGTAGGCGGCCAGCGCGCGGCGCAGCGGCCCGGCGGCCTCCTTGACGCCCCAGGCCTCGGCCTTTTCCCACAGCCACTGCCGCAGCGCCTCGCGCCGCACGACGATGGCGTCGCCTTGCAGCAGCGCCGGGATCGCGGCGAGGTCGCGCGCGTATTCGCAGGCGCTGACGACGAGTTCGATGCCATCGACGCGGCTCGCGCTTTCGCGGCGGCCGAGAAAGAAATGCGGCCGGCCGAAGCGGCCGATGCCGGCGCCATAGACGAGGCCGCGCGGCGCCACGGCGCGATTGACGGCGGCGACGGCGAAAGGGTCGCACGGGCCGTCCGCGGCCGGCAGCATGCCGAACTCGGCGTCGGCCAGTTCCTCCCAGCGCGCCTCGCGCGCCGCCAGCCACTGCCCGACTTCGGCGCGTCCCGGCACCGCCGCCGGCGGCAGGCCGGCCTCCCAGCGGTAGAACTCGCGCATTTCCAGCAGGTAGTTGCACATCGTCATCTCGCGCGCATGGCGCGCATCGGCGATGTCGCAGTTGCGCTGCACGGCGTCGATAAGCGCGCCGAGATTCATTTTCTTTTCCTGCGCCCCGACCAGGCGGCGACGCCCTGGACGATCTCGGAAAACGGCAGCGCGTCCAGCGTCCGGTAACGCGCGACGCCCTCGCGCACCAGGCGATGCACGTCGGGCGCATGCGCCTCGGGCGCGATCGCCTGCTTCAGGCCGAGCAGGCCGCCGCACTGGATTTTCATCACCATCGCGTGCGGCAGCACGCGCCGCGCCTCGCGGATGCCGAGCGCGAAGGCCGACTTCGTGCGCAGCAGGCCGTAGAGCGTGCCGCAGGCGGTGCGCGCGACGGGCGAGGCGCAGGCGAGGCTTTCCCGTTCGCCGACGACATGGCGCCGCGCCAGTTCGCAGGCAGCGCACTGCGCTTGCAGCGCGCGCTCGAAAACGCAGGGCAGGCGGTTGATCGCTTCCGGCGGCAGGGCACTCTCGTCCATGGCGCGGCTCAAGGATCGTCGCCGCAGCGCGTAGCGGTAGCGGAGGAAAGCGGCATCGTCGTCTTCATGGCGCTCAGCATAGAACATCCGCGAGCGCGAGTGGACCAGCCCTAGATCAGCGGCCAGCGCATGTTGCGGCCGAGTTCGCTTTCCGGGCGGCCGATGTAATAGCCCTGCGCCAGGTCGATGCCCATGGCGCGCAGCTCTTCGAGCACCTCGGCGCTCTCGACGTGCTCGGCGATGACCTGGATCTTGAGGTCGGCGGCCAACTGGGCAATGGTCTGCACGAAGGCGCGATCCTTCTTGTTTTCGAGGATCTTGGCGATGAAGTCGCCTTCGATCTTGAGGAAATCGACCGGGAAGCGCCGCAGGTACTGGAACGAGGAAAAGCCGGAGCCGAAATCGTCGATGGCGAGCTTGAAGCCGGCGAGCTTGAGTTCGCCGACCAGCTTTTCGAGGACGACGATGTTCTTGACGGTATCGCGCTCGGTGATTTCGAACACGATCTGGGCCGGCGCGATGCCGCAACTGGCGACGATGCCGCGCAGCGACTGCATGAAATCGGACAAGGCCAGCGCGCGCGGCGACAAGTTGATGAAGACGTAGCCGCTGAATTCGATGGCGGCGATGTTGCGCAAGGCCTTTTCCATGACCATGGAATCGAGGCGGTGGATGACGCCGGCCTTCTCGGCGAACTCGATGAAGCGCGCCGCCTCCATGTGCTG
Organism: Rhodocyclales bacterium; assembly: GCA_016214175.1. Lineage (GTDB taxonomy): Bacteria > Pseudomonadota > Gammaproteobacteria > Burkholderiales > Rhodocyclaceae > Nitricoxidireducens. The sequence goes on along the minus strand of JACRPB010000018.1, from coordinate 19,745 downwards.
CTCGCCTTCGATGGCGATGCGCGACAACACCTCGAAGCCGACGATGCGGTTGCCGTCAAGGGCCATGATCGGCTGGAAGAAGGGCACGATGCGGCCTTCGTTGATGGCGTTCACCACCTGCACCGTGGTTTCGGTCATGTCGCGGAAGACTTCGGCCACCTCTTCCTCGCTCGGAATGCCGACCTGGTGCTTGCCGGCGTTCTTGGCCTTGAACAGCATGTTGTCGGCGAAGAGGAACAGGTCCTCGCTGTTTTCGGCGTGCTGCGGGTAGAGGGCGAGCCCGATCGAGGCGCTGCCGGAGACCTTGCCGCCGTCCTGGGTCTCGACTTCCATCGCACGCGCCGCTTCCAGCACGCGCTGGGCGACGACGAGGGCGGCGCCCTGCGTGATGTCGGGCAGCAGGATGACGAACTCGTCGCCGCCGTAGCGGGCGAAGATGTCGCCGGGGCGCAGCACCTGCTTCACGGCCGGGGCGAAGCGCTGCAGATAGCGGTCGCCGACGACGTGGCCGTGGCTGTCGTTGATGAGCTTGAAGTTGTCGAGGTCGACCACCAGCAGCGCGAAGCGGTAGCCGTGGCGCTGGGCGCGCGCCACCTCGTAGTCGAACAGCTCCCAGAACACGCGCCGGTTGTAGAGGTCGGTGAGAGGATCGCGCGTGGCGTAGTACTCCATGTCGCGCGTGTATTTGTGGATCGCCTTCACCGAGCCGACGACGTTGAGCATGGTGGACAGGATGCTGTCCATGACCAGGCGCAGCGTGTCGTCGTCGACGACCTCGGCGTTCACGCCGATGCCGACGATGCCGCCGATCTTCGGCCGCTCGACCATCAGCGTCTTGGTGTGCAGCGCCACCTCCTCGGCGTCGAGTTCGAGCGGCTCGCCGCCGCTCGGCGCATGGTGGTGCAGCGTGATCTGGCTGAGCCCGCTGAAGCGGCTGTCCTCGGCCACCAGGCGCCGCATGTGCTCTTCCATGATGCGGCGGGTTTCGGGCACGGGCGGCCGGCTCCAGAAGACCTCGAGGTCGAAGACCTCGTCGCCGACCTCGAACAGCGAGAACAGCATGTGCGTCGGCATCACGGTGTTGATCTCGGCCAGCAGGCGCGCGATGTACTCGCCCCAGTCGCGCACCACTTCGGAGGTGATGACGAACTTCTCCATGAGGCCGATCTCGAAGCGCAGCACGTGCTTGTCCACCGCCACCTGGCGCAGCTTGGCGACGAGGTCGTTGAGATGGGAGAACAAGTCGTGGAATTCGGTGAAGCCGGGGTCGTAGCGCGTGAATTCGAGTTGGCGCAGATCGGCGACGCCGTTGACCTGGGCCACCACCTGGCTGACGGCAACGACCGAAGCCTCGATGCGGCGGCTGACGCGCCAGACCGCGAGCGCCGCCGCGCCCATCAGGAGCGGCGCCAGGCCCAGCAGCCAGAGCATGAATTCGCGGCGCGCCTTCGCCACCAGCGGCGCGAAATCCTGCTTGACCTCGATCGCACCGAGCGCCTGGCCGACCTCGGCCGAACTGTGACAGCGGATGCAGCGCTGCTCCGCCACCAGCGGCATCAGGTAGCGTACGCCGCCGTCGCGCTCGTCGATCAGCGGACGGGCGGCGGCCAGGGTTTCGCGCAGGGCGGCGTCGAGCGGCGGCTGCTCGATTTCGCCGTGGTCGGCGACGACCACGGGGCCGCGGTAGATCTGCACTTCGGTCGGCGTGTCGCGCGCGGTGTCGCGGATGGCGGTGACGAACTGCAAGGCCTGCTTGCGCTGCCAGCCGGTGCTCATCAACTGGTACATGCCGGTGAAGGCGACCTGGGCCAGCGCCGCCGAGGCGTCGCGGGCGTTTTCGCGTACCGTGTGTTCGAGGATGCGGCCGACGACCACATAGCTGGCGCCGAAAAAGCCGACCGCGACGACGGCCGAAGCCGCCATAATGAAGCTTCTTATACGCATCCCTTGTTGTAATCCCTCCGCTGAGTCGGCGTATTCTAACCTTCAGTCGGAATATTCCCACATGGACGCAGTGCTCAGAATCCTCGTCGTCGAAGACAATCCGGACCTCGCCGCCAACCTCGTCGACTATCTCGCGGCCCGCGGCCATCTCGCCGACGCCGCCGGCGACGGCCAGTCCGGACTGCGTCTCGCCGCCCAGGGCGATTACGACGTCATCCTGCTCGATCTGATGCTGCCCGGCATCGACGGTCTCACGCTCTGCCGCCGGCTGCGCCAGGAAGCCGGGCGCCTGACGCCGATCCTGATGCTGACGGCGCGCGACACGCTCGACGACAAGATCGCCGGCCTCGAAGCCGGCGCCGACGATTACGTCGTCAAGCCCTTCGCCCTGCGCGAGGTGGCGGCGCGCGTCAAGGCGCTGGCGCGGCGCGCCCAGGCCGGCTCGCCGCGGCAGACGCTGCAAGTCGGCGACCTCGTTTTCGACACCGGCCCCTTCTCGGTGCAGCGCGCCGGCGCCGGCATCGTCCTGCCGCCGATTCCGCTGCGCCTGCTCGAAGCCCTGATGCGCGCCAGCCCGCGCGTGCTCGGCCGCGACGAGCTGGTGCGCGCCGTCTGGGGCGACGCCCCGCCCGACAGCGACGCCCTGCGCGCCCACATGCACGTGCTGCGCAACGCCATCGACAAGCCCTTCGCCCAGCCGCTGCTGCGCACGCTGCGCGGCATCGGCTGGCAGATAGCGGAAGCTTCGTGACCAAGCTCCGACCGATCGAGCGCAGCGAGCCAATCAGTAGCCTCCCCCGCGAGGGGGAGGATGGGAGGGGGCGGGCCCTCCTGCGCGCGGCGCGGAGCGCCAATGCTGCGTCGGCATAGCCTTCGTTTTCGCGTCGCCGCGTACTTCGCGCTACTCGGCGCACTGCTCTCGCTGCTTTTCGCCGTCGGCATCTGGTTCGCCGCCCACGACGTCTCGCAGCGGCTGATGGACCAGACGCTGAACGCCGAACTCGACGACTACATGGCGCGCCGGGCGCGCAACCCGCACTCCCTGCCGCCGGATAGCGCCAGCCTGCGCGGCTACGTGACGGCCGCCGGCAGCGCCGCCGCGGACATGCCGCCGGCGATCGCCGCCCTGCCGCCGGGCCGGCACGAAATCGTGCTCGATGCCGTGCCCTACCGCGTCGCCGTCGCCGAACGCAACGACGAGCGCTACGTGATCCTGTTCAGCGAAGCGCGGCAGCGCCTGCGCGAGCAGCGCTTCCTCATCTACCTCGGCGCCGGCGCGCTGCTGATGACGCTCCTGGCGGCCGCGGGCGGCCACTGGCTGGCCGGCCGCGTCATCGCGCCGGTGACGGATCTGGCGCGCGAAGTCGCCCATGCCCCGCCCGACGACCCGCCGCGCCTCGCCGCCGACGGCCTGCCCGACGACGAGATCGCCGAGCTGCGGCGCTCCTTCGACCGCTATTTCGCGCGCCTGGCCGCTTTCGTCGAGCGCGAGCGCATCTTCGCCGCCGACGCCAGCCACGAGCTGCGCACGCCGCTGGCCATCATCCGCGGCGCCGCCGAGGTGCTCGCGGAAGACGCGGCGCTGACGCCCGGCCAGGCCGAGCGCGTCGCCCGCATCGCACGCGCCGCCGCCGGCATGACCGACCTCACCGCCGCCCTGCTGCTGCTGGCGCGCGAGGAAACGGCGCCCGTCGACAGCCCCTGCGACTGCGCCCAGATCCTGCGCGACTGCGTCGAGCGCCAGCGCAGCCTGGCGCTGCGCAAGCACGTGGACCTCGAACTCGCGGTCGCCGCGCAGCCGACACTGCGGGTGGCGCCGGCGCTGTTCGCCATCGTCGCCGACAACCTGCTGCGCAATGCGCTGGCCCACACCGAGTCGGGCCTCGTCGCGCTGCATCTGGACGCCGAGCGCCTGACGATCGCCGACAGCGGCCGCGGCATCGACGCCGCCGAAATGTCCCGCGTCTTCGAGCGCTACTTCCGCGGCGAAACCAGCGACGGCAGCGGCATCGGCCTCTCGCTGGTCAAGCGCATCTGCGACCGCCAGGGCTGGCTGGTCCTGCTTGCGCCGCGCGCCGGCGGCGGCACCGAGGCGACGCTGCGCTTCGCGCCTTGACGGCGGCTTGACGCTGCCTTGACCGGCGCTTGACGCGGCGCCGGCTAATCTCCCTCCCAGCTTCCCGAATCAAGAGCCTGCGGGCTTCTTTGGAACATTCGCTTCTGCTAATATACGAATTCACCCAACGACAATGCACATCGCGCAAGCCGACGAGCTGACCCCAGACATGAAAATCCAGCGCGGGCTTGCCGCCAAGCTGTTCCCCTTCCTGCGCTGGTGGCCGCTGGTCAATCGGCGCAGCCTGCGCGACGACCTCGTCGCCGGCATCACCGGCGCGCTGATCGTGCTGCCGCAGGGCGTGGCCTTCGCCACCATCGCCGGCCTGCCGCCGCAGTACGGCCTTTACGCGGCGATGATGCCGGCCGTGGTCGGCGCGCTCTGGGGCTCGTCCTGGCACCTGGTGTCGGGGCCGACGACGGCGATCTCGATCGCGGTCTTCGCCGCCCTGTCGCATCTCGCCGAACCCGGCTCGGCGCAGTACATCAACCTGGTGCTGACCCTGACCTTCCTCGTCGGCGTCTTCCAGTTGGCGCTGGGCCTGGCGCGCATGGGGGCGCTGGTGAACTTCATTTCGCACTCGGTGGTGATCGGCTTCACGGCCGGCGCGGCGGTGCTGATCGCGGCGAGCCAGGTGCGCAACTTCTTCGGCATCGACATTGCGCGCGGCACGCCCTTCTACGAAATCGCGCACCAGCTTTTCGTCCAGTTCGCGAACATCAATCCCTACGTGCTCGGCGTCAGCCTGGCCACGCTCGGAGCCGGCATCCTGACCCGGCGCTACCTGCGCAAGCTGCCCTACATGATCGTCGCCATGATCGTCGGCGGCGCGGCCGCGGCGGCGCTCAACGCCGTCTTCGGCTCCGACGTCGGCATCAAGACCGTCGGCGCGCTGCCGGCGACGCTGCCGCCGCTGTCGCTGCCCGACTTCTCGCTCGCCACGCTGCGCCAGACGCTGGCGCCGGCCCTGGTCATCACCATGCTGGCGCTGACCGAGGCGGTGTCGATCGCGCGCGCCATCGCCGTGCGCTCGGAACAGCGCATCGACGGCAACCAGGAGTTCATCGGCCAGGGACTTTCCAACATCGCCGGCGCCTTCTTTTCCGGCTACGCGTCGAGCGGCTCCTTCAACCGCAGCGGCGTCAATTACGAAGCCGGGGCGAAAACGCCGCTGGCCTCGATCATCGCCTCGGCGGCGCTGGTGCTGGTACTGCTGCTGGTGGCGCCGCTCGCCGCCTACCTGCCGACGGCGGCCATGGCCGGCATCCTGTTCCTGGTGGCCTGGGGGCTGATCGACTTCCACCACATCCACGCCATCTGGCACGCCAGCAAGGCCGAATCGGCGATCCTGGCGGCGACGCTGATCGGCACGCTGTTCAACCTCGAAGCCGGCATATTCATCGGCGTGCTGCTGTCGCTCTTGATGTTCCTCTACCGTACCTCGCGCCCGGAAGTCATTCCCGTCGTGCCGGCGCCGGAAGAAGGCGCCTACCACTTCGTGCGCGCCCAGGGCCGCCCCGAGTGCCCGCAACTGCGCATCGTGCGCGTGAACGGCGCGCTCTACTTCGGCGCTGCCAGCTATGTGCAGCAGGTCTTGCAGCAGATCGACGAAGACAATCCGCTGCAAAAGTCGGTGCTGATCGCCGCCGGCGGCCTCACCTACCTCGACGTCGCCGGCGCCGAAGTGCTGGCTCAGGAAGCGCGGCGGCGGCGGCGCCTCGGCGGCGGGCTCTATTTCTACCGCCTCGACCCGAAGCTGCACAAATTCCTCAAGCAGGGCCACTACGTGCCCGACATCGGCGAAGGCGCCTTCTTTCCCGTCATGACCAACGTCACCGGCGCGCTCTACTGGACGCTCGACCCCGACGTCTGCCGCCGCTGCAAGTCGCGCATTTTCAAGGAATGCCACGGCAAGCTGCTGCCCGACGGCTTCCGCCGCCAGCGCCTGCTGCTGGCCACCGACGGCAGCGAGTTCGCGCGCGCACCGACGGCGATCGCGGTCGCGCTGGCGCAGAGCTTCGGGGTAACGCTCGACGTCATGACGGCCGTCGACAGCGGCACCGCACGCGAAGAGGCGCAGGCGCGCCTCGCCCCGGCCGTGCGCGCAGCGCTCGTGGCCGGCGTCGCCAGCGAGGAAATCCTGCGCCAGGGCAAGCAGCCGCTGCATGAAGTCGCCGCCGCGGCACGCGCGGCCGACACCAACATCCTGATCATCGGCCGCCGCCCGCCGACGGATCTGAAAGACCGCCTGCTCGGCGACCACGCAACGCAGCTCATCGCCGCCGCGCCCTGCCACGTGCTGGTCGCCGGTGCCCAGGCGCAGATGTGGCAGCGGCGCATCCTGGTCGCCGGCGACGGCACGGACGGCGGCGACGCCGCCGCCGAACTCGCCGCCCAGATCGCCAGGGCCACGCGCACCCCGGTCACCGTGCTCGCCGTCGTCGCCCACGACAAGGACAGGGCCGCGGCCGAGGAAGACGCCCGCCACCAGGCCGGCCTCATGCAGCTCGACGGCGTCGCCGCCGACTTCCGCGTCGTCCGCGGCGCCGCCGGCGCGGCCGTCCTCGAAGCTGCCGCCGAACTCGGCGCCGACCTGGTGGTGCTGTGCGGCGAGCGCGGCCAGACCCTGAACCGGCTCGTCGCCGGCAGCGTCGTCGACCAGGTCGTCGGCGGCCTCGCCTGCGCCGTGCTCGTCGTCAAGTCCGGCGCCGCGCGCGATACGGCTGCAACGGGCTGAGCGCCCAATCCCGCCGCTTCCTGTACGATTCGCCGCAGTTCGACCAATTCGAAGAAGGGGACTGCCATGAGCCCATGGCTGAAGCGGGGAACCGCCGGCGTCGCGCTCGCCCTGGCGGCGGCGACGGCGGCAGCGGCCGATCTGCTCGACATGCCGCTGGAAAGCCTGTTGCAATACGAGGTCGAGGGCGCCTCGCGCTTCGTTCAGCCCCTGACCGAAGCGCCGTCCGCCGTGGCCGTGGTCAGCGCCGAGGACATCCGCCGCTACGGCTACCGCAATCTCGGCGAAGCCCTGCAAAGCCTGCGCGGCGTCTATGTCACCGACCAGCGCGACTACAGCTATATCGGCATTCGCGGCTTTTCCCGGCCCGGCGACTACAACGCGCGCATGCTGCTGCTGGCCGACGGCGTGCGCCGCAACGATCCGCTCTACGATACGGCGCAGATCGGCCACGACGCGCCGCTCGACATGGACTGGATCAAGCAGCTCGAATTCGCGCCCGGACCGGCCTCCGCGCTCTACGGCGCCAATGCGATCTTCGGCGTCGCCAACGCCGTGCTCTGGTCCGGCGCCGACCTCGACGGCAGCCGCGTCACGGCCGAACTCGGCAGCGGCGACGCGGCGCGCCTGAGTTGGCTGGCCGGCCGCCGCGGCGCCGAAGGCGGCGGCTGGGTGCTCGGCATCGCCGCCTACCGGCGCGGCGGCGCCGACATCTACTACCCCGAATTCGACGCGCCGGGCGTCGGCGACGGCTGGGCGCGCGGCCGCGACGGCGAGCGCACGCTGAAGGGCTTCGCCAAGCTCGACCGCGGCAACTGGCGCTTCGACGCCAGCTTTTCGGCGCGGCGCAAGAACGTGCCGACGGCCGACTACGGCACACTTTTCGACACGCCGGGAAACTTCTATCACGACCAGTACGCCTATGCCGGCATCAGCCACTCGCAGACGCTGGCGCCCGACTGGACCGGCAAGCTGCATCTGCGCGCCGGCCGCTACGACTTCGCCGGCGAATACGTCTATGCCGGCCTGCTCAACCGCGACGAGACGCTGGCGACCTGGTGGGGCCTCGACTATCTGCTGACCTACACCGGGCGCAAGAACCACAAGCTCCTGATCGGCGCCGAAGCCCAGCGCAACGTGCATCTCGACCAGCGCAACTTCGACGTCGAGCCCGCCGCCGGCCATTTCGCCGACGCCCGCAGCGGCAACGCCGTCAGCCTGTTCGTGCAGGACGAATGGCGCATCGACCGGCGCTGGATGACCAACCTCGGCCTGCGCGCCGACCGCGTCGCCGGCGGGCGCGCCCTGTCGCCGCGCGCCGCGCTGATTTTCCACCCGCTGCCCGAGGTGGCGCTGAAGCTGATGCACGGCCGCGCCTGCCGCCCGCCCAACAGCTACGAGCGCTACTACAACGACGGCAACGTGGTGCAGAAGGCCAACCCCGACTTGCAGCCCGAGCGCATCGCCACCGACGAGCTGACGGCCGACTACGCGCTGTCGCCGCGCCTGCGGCTGGCGGGCAGCTACTACCACTACCGCATGGACAATCTGATCGAACAGGTCACCGACCCGGCCGACGGTCTCGCCGTTTTCGTCAATCGGCCGACGCTGCATGCGCACGGCGTCGAACTCGAAGCCGAGTCCCTGCTCGGCGACGGCCTGCGCATCAGGGGCAGCCTGGCGCGGCAACGCGTGCAGCAGGACTTCGGCACGGCCGTGAATTCGCCGCAGTGGATGGGCAAGCTGCACGTGGACGGCCCCCTCGGGCAGACCGGCTGGACGCTCGCCTTCGCCTGGCGCTCGCTCGGCGCCCGCGAGGGCGCCGCCGCGCGCGTGCCGGGCCAGGCGGTCGCCAACCTGGTGGCGACGCGCATGCGCCGCGGCGAGGCCGGGGCATGGAGCGTCGGCCTCTACAATCTTTCCGGCAAGCGCCATCTCGATCCGGCCGCGGGCTCTCTGACCCAACTGGCGCTGCCGCAGGACGGGCGCCAGTTGCGGGCGACCTGGTCGCTCGCCTACTGAGCATGCGTCGCCGCTCGCTCCGCCTGCTGCTTGGCGTCTGGCTGGCGGCCGCCCTGGCGCTGCCCGGCGCGGCGCAGGAGGCGGCCGACGCGCCGCGCCTGCGCGACGCCGTGATCTTCAAGCTGCTGCTGTTCGTCGACTGGCCGGCCGCCGGGGCGCACGAGGCCGCCGCGCCCTTTCGCCTGTGCGTCCTCGACGACGGCGGCCACGGCGTCGCCATGGCCGATCTGGCCGGCCGCCATTTGCGCGAACGGCCGCTGGCGCTGCTGCGCGTCGCCCGCGATGCCGGCAGCCTGCGCAAATGCCATGCGATCTTCCTCGACGCCGGCGAACAAAGACACCTCGCCGCGGTGGCGGCGGCGACGCGCGAGGCGCCGGTGCTGATCATCGCCGAAGGCGACCAGGCCATCCAGCAGGGGGCGGCGATCGCCTTGTCCACGGCCGGCGGCCGCATCGTCTTCGACATCAACCTGGCGGCGGCGCGCGCGGCGAACCTGGCCATCAGTTCCAAGCTGCTGCGCGTGGCCCGGAGCGTCTTCGAATGAGCATGATCGCCCAGCGCGCGCGCTACCGGCGGCTGTCGGCGCTCGCCCTCGGCACGAGCTTCGTCATGGCCGTGGTCTTCGTGGTTTCGCTGCAATGGTATTTCACCCGCGTCGACCGCTACGACGACTTTTCGTCGCTGGCCGAGATCGTCGGCACCAATGCCAGCGCGGCCTTGATATTCGACGACGCGCGCACCGCCAGGGAAACCCTCGCCTCCCTCGTGCACTCGCCCGAGCTGATCGAAGCGGGCCTGTTCCGCCGCGACGGCACGCCGCTCGCAACCTACCACCGGAGTGCGCCGGACGATTCGGATGCGCGCATGAAGGCGGTCCTCGACGGCGCCGGCCCGGCCTTCACGCTGCGCGAAATGCGCGTGATCGCCCCGATCGAGGTCAACGGCGAGATCGTCGGCCGCGTCGTGCTGCGCGTCAGCCTGAACGACGTCTATGCCGAGGCGGCGCCTTCGGCCTCGCCGCCCTGGTCATGCGCGGCCTGCGGCGCCGCGTCGCACAAACCGAACAGGCGCAGCGCGAGGCCGACGACCGCCTGCGCAGCGTCACCGACCACCTGCCGGTGGTGCTGTTCCAACTGATGACCGGTGCCGACACGGCGTGCCGCTTCTCCTACGTCAGCGACAATGCGGCGCAACTGCTGGGCATCGCGCCGGAGCGCCTGCTCGCCGACTGCTCTCTCTTTCTCGCCAACGTGCACCCGGAGGACATCGCCGCCCTCACCGCGCGGCTAACCGGCAGCGCGCCGCCCGGCGCGCTGGCCTGGATCGGCCGCTACCGGCGCCAGCCGGACGGCGAAATCTGGATCGAAATGCGCGCCGGCGTCACCGCCGCCGCCGACGGCCGCAGGCGCATCGGCGGCATCATGCAGGACATCTCGCAACTGATGCGCTACCAGGAGGAAATCGAGCAGTCGCGGCGCCTGCTGCTGCGCCTGGCCTCGCACCGGGAGGACCTGGTGGACGCCGAACACAAGAAGATTTCCGTCGAGATTCACGACCAGTTGGGACAGATCCTCACCGCCGCGCTGTTCCACTTGCGCATCCTCGGCCGCAGTCTGCCGGCGCAGGACAAGAACGCCGCCGGCCTCGTCGCCGACATCGACGCCCTGCTCAACGACGCCTATCGCAGCATGAAGGACATCGCCGCGTCGCTGCGGCCGGCGGTGCTGAATTTCGGTTTCGCCACCGCCGCCGAATGGGCCGCGGAGCGCGCATTGAAGAACACGGCAATCCGCTACCGCGTGGACGTCGACGCGTCGCTGCCGGAGCTCGACGAGCGTTGCGCCACGACCTTCTTCCGCATCGTCCAGGAGGCGCTGGCGAACTGCGTGCGCCACGCCGGCGCTGCCAACGTCACCATCGCGCTTGCCGCCCGCGGCAGCGACCTCGTCCTCAGCATCGCCGACGACGGCCGCGGCATGGACGAGGCGGAAAGCGCGCCCGGTACGCATCTGGGGCTGACCGGCATCCGCGAGCGCGCCATGGCGCTCGGCGGCGAGGCCCGCATTGCCAGCGCGCCCGGCCGCGGCGTTACCGTCACCGTGGTTGTGCCCAACGCCATAGCCCGGTAAATTCCGCGCCATGGACATCAACGTCATCGTCGCCGACGACCACACGCTGTTTCGCGCCGGGCTGACGCGCATGCTCGGCTCCTTCGACGGCGTGCGCATCGCGGCCGAGGCGGCCAACGCCGGCGAAGTGCTCGCCCTGGTCGGCACGACGAGCGCCGATCTGCTCATGCTCGACCTTTCCATGCCCGGCGCCAGCGGCGTCTCCCTAATCGAGGAAGTGCGCCGCGCCACCCCAGCCCTGCCGATCCTGGTGCTGAGCATGCACGACGAGCCAGCCCTGGTGAAAAAGGCGCTCAAGGCCGGCGCCGCCGGCTACATCACCAAGGACGTCACGCCCGACGTCCTCGCCGCCGCCATCGCCAGAATCGCCGGCGGCGGACGCTACGTCGCGCCGAGCATCGGCGAGTCGCTGGCCTTCGACTTCGAGGCCGACGACGCCCCGGCGCGCCAGCTCACGGCGCGCGAAGTCGAAATTCTGCGCCTGATCGCCGAGCAGGGCCTGTCCCTGGTGCAGATCGCCGAGCAGCTCGGCCTCAGTCCGAAAACCGTGACCGCGCACAAGGCGAACATCATGGCCAAGCTCGGCGTCGCCAACAATCTGGAACTGATCCGCTACGTCGTCGACCAGCGGCCGTTCGACTGACCCCCTCCGCCCCGCAGCGCCCGTGCCGCGACGACCGCGTCCGGCAGACGCCGGCGCCTTGCCCGGCGCGTGCCGGCCAGAATAAGAAAAACTTCAGTTTTGACGATGGTTTTGCGAATTTCTCCATATTCGCCATAAAACATCACAACAATAAGGCTTCCCCTATTTATAGCTTAGGCTAACACCTACTTTCTACCAGGCTTTACCGCGCATCTCGGCGATTTTGGCGCAACAATCGTTCAAATACAATATGATTCCAACGACGTCGTCGCGGGTAGTTTGTCGGAGCTTTTGAATGCACTTCCGACCACTTATCTGCCTTATTCAGCCGCTAGTCGGTATTTCATGGCTTTCGCAGCCCGGCCGGCTAGCATTCGCAGCATGGGAAAGCTCTTGCGAGGAAACACCCGATGAAAGCGCAACAAGGCATGCGCCGGTCCGGCGCGGGGTTCACGCTGGTCGAACTGATGATCGCCGTGGTCATCGTCGGCCTGCTGGCGGCCATCGCCATCCCCTCCTACCAGGATTACATCCGGCGCGGCAATCGTTCGGCCGCCCAGGCCTTCATGACCAGCGTCGCCCAGAAGGAGGAGCAGTACATGCTCGACGCCCGCCAGTACGCCAGCATCGCGTCCAACGCCGGCTTTTCGGCGCTCGGGCTCACCGTGCCGACCGAGGTCAGCCAGTACTACGACCTGACCGTGGCGCCGGTCGGCGGCGACACGCGCACCTACCAGATCCAGGCCGCGCCGATCAGCGGCACCGTGCAGGCCAGCGACGGCACGCTGACCCTGGACAATGCCGGCACGAAAACTCCCAGCAGCAAGTGGTAGGCACACGGGAAGGGACACGACCATGCGCGGCTTCACCCTGGTCGAACTCCTGGTGGCGCTGGCCGTGCTGGCCATCCTGCTCATGGTCGCGATGCCCGCGTTCAACAACCTCATCGTCAGCCAGCGCGTCAAGACGGCGAGCTTCGACCTCGTCGCCGGCCTCTCGTATGCCCGCAGCGAAGCGGTCAAACAGAACGGCACGGTCACCCTCACGCCGAGCGGCGGCAACTGGGCCAACGGCTGGACCGTCACCGGCCCCGACGGCAGCACGCTGAAGACCGCAGCCGCGCTCCAGAGCGTGACCGTCAGCGGCCCCACCAGCCTCGTCTACGGCCGCAGCGGCCGCATCACCGGCGGCAGCGGCGACATCGAAATCGCCAGCAGCGTCACCACGGACGGCGTCGCCGCCCGCTGCATCAGCGTGGACGTGACCGGCCTGCCGCGCGCCAAGCAAGGGGCGTGCTCATGAACGGGCAGCGCTGCCCCGCCCAGGCGCGCGGCACCAGCATGATCGAGGTGCTGGTGACCATCGTCATCGTCGCCGTCGGCATGCTCGGCATGGCCGGCTTGCAGTCGCGCGCGCACTCGCTGGAGTTCGAGTCCTACCAGCGCGGCCAGGCCCTGATCCTGCTGCAAGACATGCTCGATCGCATCAACAACAGCGACAGCGCCAACGCCGCGGGCTACGTCACGGCCAGCGCGCTGGGCACCGGGGCGACCGACGCCACCGACTGTACGACCCTGACGTCGCGGGCGGCGATCGACCTGTGCGAGTGGAGCAAGGCGCTCAAGGGTTCCGCCGAGGCGGCCACCAATACCGCCGGCGCCGCCAAACAGGGCGCCATGCTCGACGGCCGCGGCTGCGTGACGCAACCGAGCGGCACCACCAACACCTATCTGGTGGCCGTGGTCTGGCAGGGCATGACCGCCACCGTGCCGCCGGTCAGCACCTGCGGCCAGGGCAGCTACAGTTCGGAATCCAGCCGCCGCGTCGTCAGCGCCACGGTGGTCCTGCCCGACCTCGGCGCCAACTAGGAGAGCCGCCGTGTCGCCGCCGCGCCGCCCGCTCTCCGCCCTCCGCTACGCGCGCGGCGTGTCGCTGATCGAGCTGATGATCGCCCTCACCATCGGCCTCGTGATCATGGCCGGCATGGCCAGCCTTTTCGTCGCCAGCTCGCAGTCGCACGGCGAACTGGAGAAGGCCTCGCGCCAGATCGAAAACGGCCGCTACGCCATCGCCACGCTGCGCGAGGACATCCAACTGGCCGGCTTCTACGGCGACTACGTGCCGCCGACGGGGGCGGGCGTCCAGTGGACCTCGCCGGCCGACCCGTGCACGACCGTCCTCGCCAACATGGGCTTTTCGCTGCCGCCGGTGCCGAGTCCGCCGACGCTGCCGCCCGGCCTCTTCGGCTACGAAAGCGCGGCGACGCTGAGCACCAACTGCACTGCCGTCCTCGCCAACCGCCGCAGCGGCACCGACGTGCTGGTGGTGCGCCGCGTCGCCACCAGCGCCGTCGAAGTCGCCACCGTCGCTGCCGGACAGTATTTTTTCCAGGTCTCCAACTGCTCCGACACGCCCGCCGAGAGCGTCTTCGTCCTCGGCAAGCTGCCGGCCGGCTTCACGCTGCACAAGGTGCGGCCGGCGGGAACGCCGGCCAGTTGCCTCAACGGCGACGTCAGTCAGGTGCGCCAGTATCTGGTGCACATCTACTACGTCGCCGACTGCAACGATTGCAGCGGCAGCGGCGACGGCATTCCGGCCGAAGGCATCGAGAACCTGCAACTCGAATACGGCGCCGACAGCAGCGGCAGTGACGGCCGGCCCGACGCCTACCAGCTCGCCAGCGCCGTCTCCGACTGGGCGAACGTGGTGTCGATCAAGGCCTTCGTCCTCGCCCGCAATACCGAGACCACCACCGGCCACACCGACACCAAGGCTTACGTGCTCAACTCCAGCGGCGACGCCAGCACCGCCGTCGGTCCCTTCAACGACAGCTATCGCCGCCACGCCTACGCCGTCACGGCGCGCGCCAACAACATCGCCGGCCGGAGGCAGCAATGAGGTCGCGGCGCGCACAACGCGGCGCGACCCTGGTCATCGGCCTCGTCATGCTGGTGCTGCTGACGCTGCTCGGCATGTCGGCCTTCAATACCGGCACTTCCTATTTCCGCGTCATCGGCAACATGCAATACCAGGCCGAGGCCGCGTCCGCGGCGCAGGCGGCGCTCGACCAGGTGCTGAGCCGCGGCAGCTACTTCACCGATCCGACCACGGCGCCGACCTCGATCGGCGTCGACATCAACGGCGACGGCAATGCCGACTACACCGTCGCCCTGACCCAGCCCTGCCTCTTGTCGTCGGTCAGCGTGCTGAACGCCGAGCTGTCCGACGCCGTCGCCGACGACCGCAAGTGCAAGGGCACGGCCGGCGGCAAGAACACCGGCGTCATGGGCCAGAACCCCGGCGGCGGCGCTTCCGAATGCGCGCGCGTCACCTGGCGCGTCACCGCCACCGTCGCCGACTCCTTCACCCGCGCCAGCGCGCAGATCACCGAAGGCACCACGGTGCGCATGGACCGCGCCGTCGCCGACGCCTACAAGAACGACAGCACCCGCCGCTGCGCATCCTGACGCACGGCCGGCACACCGGAGCTTCGCCATGTCTGCCCTGCCTACCCTCAAGCGCCTGGCCTGTATCGCCGCCCTGAGCTTCGCCGCCGCCGCCGGCGCCGAGGACATCGACCTGTTCGAGGGCGGCGCCGATATCACCGGCAACAAGCCCAACGTCATGATCTTCGTGGACAACAGCGCCAACTGGAACCGCAACGACCAGGGCTGGGACGTCGGCAAGCAGGGCGAGTCGGAGCTCACCGCTCTGAACACGGTGATCGGCTCGCTCACCGGCGACGTCCGCGTCGGCCTCATGTTCTTCGTCAAGGGCGCCGGCTCCGCCCCCGACGGCGGCTACGTCCGTTTCGCCGTGCGCGACATGGACGCCAGCAATCGCACCGCCTTGCAGAACATCCTGTCGGGCATCTATCCCAACTTCAACGACCAGAACAGCGGCCAGCAGGTGGCCTCGGCCAACGCCAAGTACGGCGAGGCGATGTACGAGGTCTACAAGTACTTCAGCGGCGGCACCGCCTACGCCGGCGCCGGCGCCGCCCTGCGCGATTACGCCGGCAACGGCTCGCCCACGGTCGCGCCCTACACCGCCGGCAGCATCTCCGGCAACGCCTTGTCCGGTTCGGCCGCCACCACCTACGCCTCGCCGCTGTCCGAAGACGAACTGTGCGCCAAGAACTATCTGATATTCATCGGCAACGGCTTCCCCTCGAATTCCAGCGCGGCGCCGTCCTCCTACGGCGATGCCGGGCTGGGCAGCTTCAACGCCACCCAGGTCTACGACGAAGGCAACAAGACCACCTACGCCGACGAATGG
This sequence comes from Rhodocyclales bacterium, assembly GCA_016214175.1. Taxonomy (GTDB): domain Bacteria; phylum Pseudomonadota; class Gammaproteobacteria; order Burkholderiales; family Rhodocyclaceae; genus Nitricoxidireducens. The sequence continues at coordinate 3,875 of JACRPB010000018.1, read as the reverse complement.
TCGCGCTTCCTCTACCAGTACGGCGCCGTCGCCCCGTGCGACGACGCCGTCTGCGCCAACGGCAAGATCGTCACCTACACCATCGACGTCTATAAGGACCACCAGGACACGGCCGAGACCTCGCTGCTGAAAAGCATGGCCACCGTCGGCGGCGGCAAGTACTTCGCCGCCACCAGCCAGACCGAGATCCAGACCGCCCTCACCGCGATTTTCAACGAGGTGCAGGCGGTCGATAGCGTGTTCACTTCCGCCAGCCTGCCGGTCAGCGTGAACACCCAGGGCACTTACCTCAACCAGATCTACATGGGCGTGTTCCGCCCCGACGCCACCGGCGCGCCGCGCTGGCTGGGCAATCTCAAGCAATACAAGTTCGGCCTCACCACCGACGCGGCCGGCGCCAAGCAGATCTTCCTCGCCGACGCCACCGGCGCCGCCGCCGTCAATACCCAGACCGGCTTCATTTCGCCCAACGCCCAGAGCTACTGGACCACGGCATCCAGCCCGGTGTGCAGTTCGGACGCCGGCCAGGGCTTCTGGTGCTTCAGCCCCACCGGCGTCGGCGCCGACAAGGACCTGCCCGACGGCGACCTCGTCGAAAAAGGCGCCGCCGCCCAGAAGCTGCGCGCCCAGGGCGCCGCCGGACGCACCATGTACACCTGCACCCCGGCCTGCACCACCGACGTCGCACCCGCGGCCTGGAGCACGTCGAACGCGAGCCTGATGACGGCGCTGGCCGGCACCAGCGCCAACGTCACCGCGCTCACGCGCAGCGGCACCACCGTCACCGTGACCACCTCGGCCGACCTCGGCCTCAACACGCCGACCGACACCGTCACCATCAGCGGTTCGGACGTCGCCGCCTACAACACCTCGTGGACGGCGACCAAGGTCGACGCCACCCACTTCACCTTCAGCATCGCGGAAACGCCGGCGACGCCCGCCACCGGCAGCGCCATCACCGCCGCCGCGGGGGCGGCGGTCAGCCAGGCGGTGACCTCGGGCAGCGCCATGACCATGAATCCGACCACCCACGTCGTCAGCGTCTACCTGCCGAGCCACGGCTTCGTCACCGGCCAGTCGGTCACCATCGCCGGCGCCGACGTCTCCGCCGCCATGGCGGCGGCGACGACGAAATGCACGGGCTGGCCGAGCACCGCGAGCTGCGAGTACAACGGCATTTTCAGCATCACCAAGATCGACGCCAACAACTTCAGCTACGCGCCGCCCACCGCCAACTTCGGCTCCAACACCACCTTCGTCGCCGGCTACAGCCCGCCGGAAACCTTCGCCACCGCCTACGGCAGCGTCGCCCTCTCGTGCAAGAAGGGCAGCGGCACGACCACCTACAGCCTCGTCATCACCAACATGACGCGCGTGGCCGGCGGCGGCAGCAAGGAAGTCACGGTCACCGCCACCGCCGCCGCCGCGCTCAGCGACTGCAACTCGACGCTGACCACCGGTAGCGGCAACGGCGACATCACGGCCTTTTCGATCAGCGGCAGCAACGCCGAAAACGCCATCTCCGGCAGCTATACGCTGACCAACAGCGGCAGCATCGGCAGCAACGCGGCCGGCAGCAAGACCTTCAAGTTCAACGTCACGGCGACGGCCACCAGCACGCCTTCCGGCACGACCACGATCGAGCCGGCTTCGCCCGCCACCGGCACCCTGACCGCCACCGGCCTGCCGACGCGCAGCGTCGCCTCGATCGTGCGCGGCGCCGGCAACACGGCCACGGTGACCGTGACGACCGCCACCACGCACGGCTTCACCAACGGCAATGCCGTCACCATCGCCGGCGCCGACCAGAGCGAATACAACGGCACGTTCACCATCGCCAACGTCGATGCCGTCGCCAAGACTTTCACTTACACCATCACCACCGGCCCGGCGACCTCGGCCACCGGCGGCACCGTCGCCAAGGGCTCGACGGTCGACGCCGCCACGCTGATCGACTGGGTGCGCGGCACGGACAACAAGGACGACGAGAATGCCAACGGCTCGCTCGCCGACGTGCGCGCCTCGATCCACGGCGACGTCCTGCACTCGCGCCCGCTGGTGATCAACTACGGCGGCGCCACCGGCATCTACGGCTTCTACGGCGGCAACGACGGCGTGCTGCGCGCCGTCAAGGGCGGCCAGGAAACCACCGACGGCAGCGAATCCTGGTCCTTCGTCGCCCCCGAGCACTATTCCAAGCTCGGCCGCCTCTACCTGAACAGCCCGCTGATCGCGTTTCCGGGCACTTCCGGCAGCATCACGCCGACGCCGAGCAAGCGCGACTACTTCTTCGACGGCAACCTCGGCGTCTTCCAGTCGGCCGATCTCGCCACCACCCACATCTTCGTCTCCATGCGGCGCGGCGGCCGCTCGCTCTACGCCTTCGACGTCAGCAGCCCGACGGCGCCGAAGTTCCTCTGGAAACAGTCGGAAAGCGACAGCGGCTTCTCCGAGCTCGGCCAGACCTGGTCCGAGCCCAAGGTGATGCCGATCCGCAAGACCGCCGGCGTCGCCTGCAACTCGGCCGACCCCGACACCTACACGCGCGCCCTCGTCTTCGGCGCCGGCTACGATGCGGCCGAGGAAGACAAGGATGCCGGCAGCGTGCGCACGCCGACCATGGGCCGCGGCATATTCGTCCTCAATGCCGCCGACGGCAGCATCGTGCGCGCCATCACCCTGCCGTACAACGCCGTCACCGGCATCGCCAACGCCAGCAAACGCTACAGCGTGCCCTCCGAAATCCAGGCGCTCGACAGCAACGGCGACGGCTGCTTCGACCGCCTCTACGTCGGCGATACCGGCGCCAATCTGTTCCGCGTCGACATCGACGACGCCGACGCGACGAACTGGAAGGCCTACAAGCTCGCCGCGCTCGGCGACATCGGCGGCGACGGCGGCAGCGACGACCGCAAGTTCCTCTACCCGCCCGACGTCGTGCTCGGCTACGTCTCCGGCACCCAGATCGCCTACCTGCTGGCGGGCACGGGCGATCGCGAACAGCCGCGCTCGACCACCATCGCCGACAAGTTCTTTCTGGTCAAGGACACGGTCGCCACGGGAACCGACCCGACGACGCTCGTCCCGATCAAGTTTTCCGATCTGACCCAGGTCACCGACTTCGACGCCGACACGACCACGCTCGATCCGACCCAGGCCGCCGTCAAGGGCTGGTACATCGACTTCGAAACCGGCGAAAAGGCCGTCAATGCGCCGCTCACCGTCGGCGGCGTCACCTTCTTCGGCACCAACCGGCCGCTGACCGCGGGCGAAGTCGCGGCACTGAATTCCTGCACCCCGGATCTCGGCGTCGCGCGCGGCTACGCCATCAACTTCCTCACCGGCACGGCGGCCTACGACCGCGGCCTCTATACGACCTTCGTCGGCGGCGGCCTGCCGCCCTCGCCGGTCTCGGGCGTGGTGCAGATCGACGGCGAGAACACGATGCGCTTCGTCATCGGCTCCGGCGGCACCGGCAGCGAAGGATCGTCGATCGAAGGCGCGAAAATCGAAGCCGCGCCGAGCAGCCGCCGCACCCGCGCCTTCTGGTATTTCCGCAAAGATGAGTGAGCGCTGCCATCTGCCGCACGCCGGCATGCCGGACCTGAGCGCCGCCGCCGCGGCGGGCGCGGCGCCGCTGGCGCGCACGCTCGTCCTGTCGCTGGCCCTGCATGGTGCGGCGCTGACGCTGCCGACGGGACTGCCCGGCGATGCCGGCGGCCGGACGGCGGCTACGCCCGCCGCCGTCCCGGCCATGACGCTGCATTTGGCGGCGGCCGGGCACGTCGGTGCTACGCATCCCCCCGCCATGCCCGAGCCGCCCGCCGCGCCCCGGCCCCAGGCGCCGCCCGACGGCGCGCCGCACGCCGCGCCGG
>JACRPB010000017.1 GCA_016214175.1 Rhodocyclales bacterium | reverse complement strand
TATCCGCACCACACAGCACGGCGCACAGCGCCATGAGGATCATTTCGCGCAGGTCGTGCCGTTGCGCCGGCCCCGTGCGCGGGTCGGCAAGCCCCGAAAATGCTTCGTTCAGCGTCATCGCCACTCCCGACAAAAATCGAGTGTAAACCTGAATTCATCAGGGTGCACAAGCTCCTGTCATAACGCCTTGTCCGTAAACGACTTTCTTTCAGGGTTTAAGACATCTGCGTGTGCGATTGCCCTGGGAACATGATGACGGTGCTTGCGGAATGCGGCAAAAAGGACATAATTCGACTGCTTCATACAGGTTCGCGCAACGCCGGCTGTGGCAGAGTGTGCCGGTGGATGCTTGCCGTCGCCCGAAGGGAGAGAAGAATGAAGGAGAAACTGCATTGAAGTCGCTGGCCCGCATCGTTGCGGCGCTTGCCTGTCTTGGCTCCGGCCTGGCGTGGTGCGCCGACGAAAATTTCGACATCCGCAGCTTCCAGGTGGAAGGCAACACGCTCCTCGCGCCGGCTCACGTCGACGCTCTGGTGGCGCCCTATCTCGGCGCCAAGCGCAACTATGGCGACATCCAGAAGGCGTTGGAAGCGCTGGAGGGCGCCTACCGCGCCAGCGGCTTCGGTACCGTGCAGGTCTATGTCCCCGAACAGGAACTGACGCTGGGCATTGTGCGTCTGCAAGTGACCGAGGGCGTCGTCGGCAAGGTCAGCATCGTCGGCAACAAGCATTTCGGCGATGCCAACGTCCGCGCGACGCTGCCCAGCCTGCGCGAGGGCGTGGCACCAAATATGCGGCAGCTCTCGGAGGACATCCAACTCGCCAACGAGAACCCGGCCAAGCAGATCGAAGTGACGCTCGGCGTCAGCGAGGAAGAGGGCAAGGTCGATGCCAAGGTGAATGTCACGGACGAGCCGACCGAGAAGTTCATGCTCACCCTCGACAACACCGGCACCAGCGCCACCGGCAAGCTGCGTACCGGCTTCGCCTATCAGAACGCCAACGTCGGCGATGCCGACCAGGTGATGACCCTCGCCTATACCGACTCGCCCGACAAGCCGGCCGGCGTCAAGGTCGAAGTATTCAGCTTTGCCTATCGCCTGCCGCTGTACAGCATCGGCGACAGCATCGACGTCATCTACGGCAAGTCTTCGGTCAATACGCCCAGCGTTCAGGCCACCGGATTTGCGCTCAACGGCAAGGGCGACGTTTTCAGCCTGCGCTTGAATCACTATTTTTCGCGTCGCGGCGAGTACACGTCGAAACTCATCGGCGGCTTCGACTACAAGTTCCTCAACACCCGCTGCACCGATCCGGTGACCGGCGCCGCTTCCCTCATCGATCCGCCGGCGCCGGGCAATGCCGCGTGCACGCCCTATACGCTGCGCCCGTTTTCGCTCACCTACACCGGCCAGCGCCAAAGTCCCGGCCGCGTGCTGGACTACAGCCTCGCCTACTACCAGAACTGGGGCATGGGCACGCGCTACGCCTTCGCCACGGCTTCCGGCGCCGCCGGCAGCGACTATTACAGCGTGATGAACGGCGACGGCGGCGGCCTCAACCGGGCAACGCCGGACAGTTTCAACTATCTCAAGGCTACGTTCAGCTATCTCAGCGCGCTGGATGGCGACTGGGCTGCCCGGTTCGCGTTTACCGGCCAATACAGCCAGACGCCGCTGCCGAGCGGTGAGCAGATCGGCATTGCCGGCTCCACCGCGGTGCGCGGCTTCAACGAGCGCGCCGTCGCCATGGACAAGGGCTTTTTCGTGAACCTCGAGGTCTATTCGCCGGAACTGGCCGCCGCCGTCGGCCTTCCCGGCAGCCTGAAAGCCATCGGCTTCTACGACTTCGGCCGCAGCGTCAACTATCTGGGTGTGCGTAACGCCAACAACGGTTTCGGCCCGTTCGAAAAGGCAGGCATCGCCAGTATCGGCGCAGGACTGCGCTACGCCATCGGCAAGGACTTCAGCCTGCGCGCCGACCTCGCGCACGTCATCGACGCCGGCCCGGCGGACGTCCAGCCCGGCACCGTCGCCGGCAATCCCGCGAATACGGAAAGCCGTGGCGACTGGCGCGGGCATCTGGGCTTGCAGTTGGCATTTTGAGGGGAAGTTTTCCCCGGAGGGTAAGGCTTATGACTCATCGTTTCCCAAGCCGCCCGGTACCGTTCAGGCGCTTCACCGTCGGTAGGAGAATCCTTGCGGCAGCGGTGTCGGCGTGCTTTGCCGGCAGCGTCCTCGCACTGCCCACCGGACCGACGGTCGTCAGCGGGGCTGCGACCGTCGCCCAGAGCGGGAACGTTCTCAGCGTTACCAACAGCAACGGCGCCATCCTCAATTGGCAGCAGTTCGGCATCGGCGCCAGCGAAACTGTCCGCTTCGTCCAGCCTGCGGCCAGCAGCAGCGTGCTCAACCGCGTCGTCGGCGCCGATCCCAGCCAGATCTACGGCCTGCTCCAGTCGAACGGCCGCGTCTGGCTGATCAATCCGGCCGGCGTCATGGTCGGGCCCGGCGGCCGCATCGATACCGCGGGCTTCGTCGCTTCCACACTGGACGTCGCCAACCAGGACTTTCTCGCCGGCCGCCTCAACTTCCGGGCCGCCGTCGGCGCCGGCGAGGTCGTGAACCAGGGCCGCATCGCCACGCCAGCGGGAGGCACCGTCTATCTCATCGGCACCCACGTCGCGAACGAAGGCAGCATCGCGACGCCGGGAGGCGAAACCCTCCTCGCCGCCGGGCAGACCGTGAGTCTGATCGACACCGCCACCCCCGGCGTCAAGATCGAAATCACGGGGACGGCAGGCCGCGTCACCAACCTCGGCGAAATCACCGCCACGGCCGGCCGCATCGGCATGGCCGGCGTCGTCGTCAGGAACGCCGGACTGCTCAATGCCTCCAGCGTCGTCAACGAGGGCGGCCGCATCTTCCTCAAGGCCGCCAAGGACACCTATGTGGACGCTGCCGGCCGTATCGTCGCCACAGGCAGCAAGGGCGGCCGGGTCGAAGTTCTCGGCCAGCGTGTCGCGGTCACGGACCAGGCGTCCAGCGACGTTTCCGGCGACAACGGCGGCGGCAGCGTGCTCGTCGGCGGCGACACCCAGGGCAAGAACGCCGAGGTGCAGAACGCCGAGGTCACTTACTTTGGGCCAGCGGCAAGCATTCGCGCCGACGCCAACATCTACGGCGACGGCGGCAAGATCGTCGTCTGGGCCGACGACACCGCGCGCGCCTTCGGCGCGATGTCGGCGCGGGGCGGCAGTGAGGACGGCAGCGGCGGTTTCGTCGAGACGTCGGGACATCGCTACCTCGACGTTTCCGGCATCAGGGTCGATACTTCGGCGCCAAACGGCCAGGCCGGCAATTGGCTGCTCGACCCGACCGACGTCACCATCGTGTCCGGCACGGGTGCCGGCACGTTCATCAACGGCATGTTCGACAACGGCGGCGGCGCCAGCAGCACCGTCTATGCCGGCGACATCAGCAACAACCTCGCCAGCGGCAACGTCACGATCACCACCGTCAGCGGCGGCAGCGCATACGGCGACATGGCCATGAGCGCGGGCGCCGTCATCCAGCCGGGTAGCGCCTACGGCAGCCGGACGCTGAGCCTGATCGCCAACCGCCATCTCAGCATCGCCTACGGCGCGGCAATTCTCGGCAACGCCGGCAGCCCGCTCAACGTCGTCCTCGAAGCCGGTTACGGCGGTAGCGTCGGCAGCGTGACGCTGCACGGCGGCATCGCCACGCGCGGCGGCTTCGCCACTCTGCGCGGCGCAGGCGTTACCATCGGCGACGGCATCCAAAGCACGAACGTCGGCATCAATGCCACCACCGATTTCCTCACCGGCGCCAGTGCGACGCCCGACAGCGCGCCGGGCGGGCGCATCCTGATCGACGCCGGCGCTGGCACATTCACGCTCGCGAGCGGCGCCAACATCGGCACCAGCAACCAGAGTACGCTACTAGACACCAATGGCAATCTCAGCGCCAGCGGCGGCGTCGCGATCGGCATCAAGGCCGGCGACGCAATGATCGCCGGCGGCATCAAGCTCAACTACACCACCGGCGGCAGCGCCTACGGCGGCGGCGATCTCGGCTTCCTGCCGACCTCGGCCAGCATCGGCCTGGGAAATTACGGCGGCGCCAGTTTCACGCTCGACAACGCCGAGCTCAGCCACCTTTATCTGCCGGCCGGCAACAACACCGCTTGCGCCACCGGCGCCATCGGCTGCCGCATCTGGATCGGCAATCGCAACGCCACCGATCCGCTGCTGGGGTCGCTGCCGGTCACCAGCCAGGCGATCATCGTCGATCAGGCGAATTTCGACTTCAACAATGCGGTCGCGCTACCGAAGAGGGTCCATTTGAGCACCACCGGCACGGTCAACGACGCCGGCACCGGGGCGGTCGGTGGCTACTACGGCGCCCAGGCCGGATCACTCGTCGTTTACGGCGGCTCCGGCATTGGCAGCGACGGCGGCGACGGCCTCAGTTTCGTCGCCAACTCGGCCAACCTGTCGTCCTACGGCGGCAGCATCGCGGCGGCCAGCGTCGGGATCGGCAATCTGGCGCTGCGCAAGATCGAAACGACGGGCGCGGCAGCGCTGACGGCCTACGGGGCGGTCACCGTGCTGCCGTACTTCACCGGACAGAAAACATCCGTCGGCGGCAGCTTCAGTCTGACCGCCGGCGGCGATATCACGTTTGCGAAGGCAGGACAGTCCTATACGCTCGATGCCGCGGCCAGCGGCTCCAGCCCGACCTGGACAGAAACCGCGGCGCAGACGGCGGCCATTGAGGCCGGTGCGCTCAACCTCAGCAGTCAGGGCAACATCGCCGTCGTCGGCGACCACCGTGTCGCTGGCGATGCCAATCTCACCGCCTACGGCGCCGGCGGCATCAGCTTCAACGACGCCGGCCTGCTGGCGCTCGGCAATATCGCCATTGCAGCCCCGAACGGCGGTCTCAGCCTGACCGGGACGAGCGGCGGCACCTTCGTCAAGAGCCAAGGCACGATGACGCTCGCCGCCAGCAATATCTTCCTCACCGGCGGCGATGGTGTGAACGCGTCGGGGGCGATCCGGCTTGCGGGGACGCCGGAAAGCTTCGCCGTCGGCGGCTTTGGTGCCGGTGTGATCGTCACCAGCTATGGCGCACAGACCGTAACCGCTACCAACGCCCTCGTCCTTCGCGCCGGCAGCGCCGACAACGCCAGCAACTCCGGCAATGCGCTGCACGGCGGTTCGGTGACGCTCGCCAGCGGCGGCGGCCAGACGATTGCGGCGGCGTCGCTGGCTCTGTACGGCGGCGCGGGCGGCCACGACAACGCGGCCGCGATCGAGGCCTACGGTGCGCAGGTCGTTACCGCCGATGCCGGAGGCATCGCGATCTACGGCGGCGGCGCGACCGGCAGTTTCAACAACTTCGCGGCCATCAGCCAAAGCGCCGTCGCCAGCGGCTACCAAAAGATCGTCAGCCGCAACGGCGGCAACGTCACCCTGGTCGGCGGTGCCGGAACCGGCACGCCGGCGATGCAATTCTGGAGTGAATGCGGCGCGCCCTGCCAAGGCGTCGTCAGCCGCAACGAAGCGCGCATCAATAGCCGGGGGGTGGGTCTGGCGGGTATCGGCATCGGCCAGGAATTCGACTTCATCGGCGGCGGTACGCTGACGCTACAAGGCGGCAGCGGCGGCAACGGCAACGAAGCGCAAATCGACAACCGCGCCAGTTCGACGCAGAAGATCTGGAGCAGCAGCGGCAGCGCCTATCATCCGACCATCGTCATCAGCGGCGGTACATCGGGTGGCACCGCGGTTTTCGGCGGGATCAGCTACGGCGGCATCGGCACCGATGGCGTTTATCAAATCGCCAACTCGGCGGGGATATCCGCCGGCGACGAGGCGACCGGCTACGGTTCCCAGGTCATCTACGCGCGCGGCGTCACCCTTGACGGCGGCGGCAGCGGTGCCGCGGCGAATGCCGTCGGCGGCGCCTATATCGGCGGCGCCTATGCCGGCGCGGCCGGCTACGGTACCACCGTCATCTCCTACGGCTCCGTCACCCTGACCGGGGGCGCCGGCAACCATGTCGGCGCCGAACGCTACTCGACGCCGGCCGCCATCGGCAACGACAAGGCGGCGAACGTCGCCTTGACCATCTACGGCGGCGACCTCGTCATGAACGGCGGCACCGGCGCCACTGGCGGCGCCTTGATCGGGTCCATGGAGGCTGCCGCCAATATCGCCGTCAACGTCGTCAAGAGCGCCGGCATCGGCGGCGACATCGTTTTGACCGGCGCCGGCGGCGCGATTGCGATCGGTTCGGCGGCCAACGTCGCCGGCGGCGGCGCCGGGACGGTCATCGATCTCCGTGCCGACGGCAGCATTACGGCCGGCGCCAGTTCGGCGGCGCAGCCGGTGACGCTAGGCGCCACCGACGCCGCCTCGGCCGCGACGACGACGATTACCTTGACCTCCGGCACCGGTGCCGGCAGCGGCGGCATCGCGTTCTCGACCTACGGCAAGCTGCTCGGCCACAGCCTGAACGCGAGCTCGGGCAACGGCATCAGCCTGCTCGGAACCAACGCGATTGACGGCAGCCTGAACCTGACCACTTACGGTGCCGGCGCTGCCGGCGACATCGCCTTGAACCTCGGCAGCAACGCGCTCGGTTCGATCAGTACGACCACCGCGGCGACAAGCGCGCAGACGGTGGCTTTCTACGGCGGCGTGCTGGACCTGGGGCAGGCCATCGACATGGAAGGCGACAATCTGGCGCTGTTCGCCAGCGGCAGCATCAGTTTCGCGTCGGCCGGGCGCATTTTCAACGCCGCCGGGGTTACGCTGCACGCGAGCGACGGTATCTACAATCCCTACGCGCTTGGTACCGCAGTGATCGACACCTCCGCTTACGGCGGCGCGATTGCGCTGGTCGGGACGGAAATCGGCCTGGCGCAGCAATCCGACCTCACCGCGACCGGCAATCCGATCACGCTGAGTCCGGGAACCGGTACGGTGAGCGCCACGGCGACCTCCGGCGGCATCAATCTGTACCAGACCGCGGGAACCCTGGCGACCGGCAAGTACACGCTCTCCAGTCCGGCCGGCAATCACGTTCATCTGCGCTCGGCCGCCGCGCTCGACGTCAGCGGCGCCCTGAGCCTGCCCGACAACCATCTGCTGCTGATCGCGCAGGGTGGCGCCGTGACGCAGGCGGCGCCGATTACGGCCGCCAGCCTGTTCGCCGGCGCCTATGGCGGCATCGCCCTCACGGACACCGGCAACCGCGTGTCCACCTTCGGCGCCTACAACAGCGGTAGCGGCGACATTGCGTACAAGAACGCCGCCGCGTTGGCGATCAGCGATCACTATGGGATCGGCTACGGCGTCAAGAACGCCGCCGGTGGTGTTGCGCTGACGGCGCTGGCGGGCAATCTGACCGCTGCCGCCGACGTAACGGCCACGGGCGCCATCGCGCTAAGCGCCGCCGGAAACTTGACCCAGCCCTACGGTGCGATCGCCAACGACGCGACCGCGGGCAGCAACGACATCGCCGTCTATGGCGCCGACGTCGAGTTGCGGAACGTCCGCTCGCAGCGCGACGTAAACATCACCGCCACCGGCGCCTTGACGCTGAGATCGTTCAGCGGCACCGACTACATCGACGACCAGTACTTCACCTACAACCTGCCGTTCAGCTTCTCCTTCTACGGCGTCAGCTATTCGCAGGCCTATATCAGCAGCAATGGCCTGATCACCTTCGGCAGCGGAACCTCTGCCTATAGCGACAGCCTGTCCGGGCTCGGCAGCTACAAGGCCATCGCGCCGGCGTGGAACGACTGGGAGTTGTTCGTTGCTTCGGGCAAGGACATTTTCATCACGCGACCGACGGCGAGTTCGCTGGCGGTGACATGGGACGTCGATGCCTATCCGCGGACCGGCATCAATGCGAAATTCGGGGCGGCCCTCAACGATAACGGCACCATCCGCTTCGATTACGGACCGGCGCAGGGCAGTTTCGCCGGCGCCGTGACCATCGGCCTGTCGAACGGCAGTGCCGCGTCGACGATCGCCTCGCAACTCATGGACCAGGCCAGCTTCTCGCTGAACAATCTGAAGTCGACGACTTTCACGCCCGACGGTAGCGGTGGCTACACGGAAGCGCTGAGTGCGACCAGCACGCCGCTGCCCAGCACGTCCGACGCATTCTCCGGCGGCAACGTGATGATGGGCGTCTCCTATTCGACGACTCTCGCAGTGACGGCAGCCAGAAACCTGAGCATTGCAGTAGCCGGCGCCATCAACGCCTACAGCGGTATTTCGGCCGCCGCTCTCAACGCCGTTTCCTACGGGGGGGCGACGTTCTCGGGCGACAACCAGATTTCCGCTTTCAGCGCGAGCAACACCGGCAGCGGCGATGTCGTCCTTGCCAACCGCACTGCGCTGGCGCTCGGTACCGTCAGCAACAGCGCCGGCAATGTTTCCATCGCCAATATCGGCGCCCTCACCGAAACCGGCGGCATTACGACGAACCGACTGTCGCTTTCCAGTTCCGGCGGCGCCGTGCTCAACGGGGCGAATCGGGTGGCCGACCTGTATGCCACCAACGGCGGCAGCGGCGACATCGTCTTGGCCAACACCAGCAATCCGTTGACGATTTCCGGCATCACCAACACCGGCTACGCCGGGAGCATTTCCGTCGACAACGTCGGCGGCATCACTGTCGACGGCACCATCCAGGCGTATCACGGCGGCGTGACGCTGACCGCCCACAGTCCGATCCAGATCAACTCGATCGTTGCCGCCGGCGGCGGCAGCATCGGTCTCAGCGCGACCACGGGCATCACTCTGTCGTCGTCCGCCAGCCTGGCGGCCTCGGACTCCGTCAGCGCCGCCACGAGTTCGGGCGACATCGTCGTTCCGGTCGGCGCCAGCGTCAGCGTCGGTACTGGAAAATCGATGCGGTTCTCGGCGCCCGGAGGAAGCGTTCACCTTGACGGAGACTTTTCTGGAGCCGATCCGGATGTGGTAGACAACCGACCACCGGTACTAGCCGATCCCTGCGTGATAAATCCGGCATCCTGCATCGCGCCGGAGCCCGTGCGGGACGAGCCCGTCGTTGTCGTGCCGCCGGTGTTGGCACCGGTGTCCGCCAGCGTTTATACGCCGCCGCCGGGGAGCGGAACAGTAGGCGGTGGCGCCGACCAATTCGGCGGTAGTAGCAGTGGAACGCCGTCGTTCTCCGGCAGCACCACGGAAACCTCGACCAGTACCGCCGCAGGGTCGAGCGGTAACACGACGCCTGCGGCTAGCGAACCTGCCAACTCTTCCACATCTACCGACGATAGTTCCAAAACTTCCGCCGCCGATAAGGACACTGGCCAGGAATCCAAAGATAATAAGGACAAGAAGGACGACAAGAAGTCGGCTAGCTCTTCCGAGGAAAAGAAAGATGACAAGGCTTCCGGCAAGAAACCCGTGGGCAAGTGCAGTGCGTAACCTGGCCCTGGCGATCACCATAGGCATTTGGGGGGTGCTGGCGCAGGCGCAGCAGGCCGGCGTCGTGACGCACCTGTCCGGCACGCTGTCGGTCAAGCGCGCCGAGGCGCCGCCGAAACTGCTCGCGGTGAAATCCGAGGTGAAAGAGGGCGACCTGCTGACCACCGAGGCCGAGACCTACGCGCGCATCAAGTTCGTAGATGGCGGCGAAGTGGTGTTGCGGCCGGGCTCGCAGTTGAAAGTGGAGAGCTACGCCTACAATCCGGCCAAGCCGGAGAGCGACAACATCGGACTCTCGATGCTGAAAGGCGGTTTGCGGGCAGTGACGGGACTGGTCGGCAAGCGCAACAAGGACAAGGTCAATTACACGACGGCGACGGCGACCATCGGCATCCGTGGTACGCACTTCGGCGCGCTGCTGTGCCAGGGCGACTGCGGCAACGTGCCGACGACGACCGGTGTACCGCCGGCCAACGGCCTGCACCTCGACGTCGCAGACGGCGCCATCCTGGTGCGCAATGCGGCCGGCCAACAGCAAATCAACGCCGGCCAGTTCGGCTATGTCGCGTCGGCCCAGGTGCCGCCCCAGGTAGTGCCGCCGCAGCAGGGCATCCAGGTGACCATGCCGCCGGCCATCTCCCAGAACAAAGGCGCCGGCCAGGGCATAGGCAAAGGCAAGGAGAGCGAGTGCGCGATGTAGGGAAGCGCACTTCGGAAACGCCGGCCGCGGGCCGGCGTTCTTATTTCTGCTTCGGCAAGCGCCCCATCAGATAGAACTCGTCGTTCGGGCGCATGTTCGTCAGATTCGCCATGCGGTTGGAGAGGCCGAAGAAGGCGGCGATGGCGCCGATGTCCCAGATGTCGTCGTCGCTGAAGCCGTGGCCGCGCAGGGCGGCGAAGTCGGCGTCGCCGATGGCGTAAGCCTCGAAGGCCGTCTTCAGCGCGAAGTCGAGCATGGCCTTCTGGCGCGGCGTGATGTCGGCCTTGCGGTAATTGACGGCGACCTGATCGGCCAGCAGCGGGTTCTTGGCGCGGATGCGCAGAATGGCGCCGTGGGCGATGACGCAGTACTGGCACTGGTTGGCGTTCGAGGTGGCGACGACGATCATTTCGCGCTCGGCCTTGGAAAGCCCGCTGTCCTTTTCCATCAAGGCATCGTGATAGGCGAAGAAGGCGCGGAATTCGTCGGGCCGGTAGGCCAGCGCGAGGAAGACGTTGGGCACGAAGCCCGACTTCTCCTGCACCGCGACGATGCGGCTGCGGACGTCCGCGGGCAGGTCTTCGAGCTTGGGCACCGGATAGCGGCTGATGGATTGGCTCACGATAATGTCCTCGTTGAAAATGCGCATGGCGCAGGGTAATGTAACTCACCCCAATCGTGAGGAGAAACCACAATGAAAAATCCGGAATTCGACAGCCTCGTGCCCGAGATCGCCTTCGACCGCCGCAGTTTTCTCGTCAGTACGCTGGCCACCGGGTTCACGCTCGCCGCCGGCCCGGTGATGGCGCAGACCGCCATCGTCACCGACACGGCCGGGCTCACCGCCGGTGAAATCCAGGTGACGACCGGCAATGGCGCCATGCCCGCCTATCGCGCCCAGCCGGCCGCCGCCGCCAATCCTGCCGTCATACTGGTGGTGCACGAAATCTTCGGCGTGCACGAATACATCAAGGACATCTGCCGCCGCCTCGCCAAGCTCGGCTATCTGGCGATCGCGCCCGAACTGTATGCGCGCCACGGCGACGTGTCGCAGCTCAAGAGCGTGCAGGACGCGCTGGCGCTCGCGGCCAAGGCGCCCGATGCGCAAGTCATGTCCGATCTCGATGCCTGCGTCGCCTGGGCCAAGGCCAACGGCGGCGACACCGCGCGGCTCGGCATCACCGGCTTTTGCCGCGGCGGCCGCACGGTGTGGCTCTATGCCGCCCATCAGCCGGCGCTCAAGGCCGGCGTCTCCTGGTACGGCCACATCGAAGGCACGCCCAGCGCCAACATGCCGCGCTATCCGCTCGACGTCGCCGCCGAACTCAAGGCGCCGGTGCTGGGGCTCTACGGCGAGAAGGACCAGGGCATTTCCGTCGCCGACGTCCAGGAGATGCGCGCCGCGCTGGCCAAGGCCGGTTCCAAGTCGGAGATCCATCTCTATCCCGACGCCCCCCACGCCTTCCATGCCGACTATCGGCCGTCGTATCGCAAGGAGCCGGCCGAGGACGGCTGGCGCCGCATGCTGGCCTGGTTCAAGGCCAACGGCGTCTAGATAGAGCCGGCGCTCTACCGCGCCAAAACGCCTATGCTAGAGTGGCCGCCGGTCCCGCCGCTGCGGGCCGGCGACCAAGCATAGGAGTGCATCTTGACCTGTCGTTATCCCCACCT
>JACRPB010000016.1 GCA_016214175.1 Rhodocyclales bacterium | reverse complement strand
ATCGACGTCGTCAGTGCGCCGCAGCAGGGCAGCACCTTCGCGGTTCGGCTGCCGCTGATCGAAGCCGCGCCGCCGGCCCGAGCAGCGCCCGCCGCCGCGAATAGCGGCGGGCGGCTGCGGGGAATTGCCATCCTGGCGGCGGAAGACAACAAGATGAACCAGATGGTGCTGGCGGAACTGCTGGGCGCCGAAGGCGCGCGCCTGATCTGCGTCGATAACGGCAGGCAGGCCCTGGAGCGCGTCCGCAGCGACGGTGTGCAGGCCTTCGACATCATTCTCATGGACATCCAGATGCCCGAGATGGATGGTTTCGAGGCGACGCGCCGGCTGCGCGAGCTGGCACCGGGGCTGCCCGTCGTCGGCCTCACCGCCCATGCCTTAGCCGAAGAGCGGGAGCGGACGCTGGCCGCCGGCATGGTCGCCCACGTCACCAAGCCCGTCGTCCTCGACGAACTGGTAGTGGTCATCCTGCAGCATGCGGCCCCCAGACATGTCGACGACATTGCCGCGGAGCAGCGAGTATCTTCCGGCGCCGAGTCAGTCGTGCCGCCGGAGAACGGAATGCGCTTCCCCGCCGAACTCACCGACCCCGACGTCATCGACCTGCGGGTACTCGCCAGCCGGATCAAGGGCGATCCGGCCAAGATGCGCAGGCTGGCGCAAATGTTCGTCGATAGCACTCACGCCAGCCTGCAAGAGGTCGACACCGCCCTGTCCGGCAACGACTGCGCCGCGCTCGGCACCATCGGCCACCGCGTCAAATCGGTGGCGCGCACCGTCGGTGCCATGCGTTTCGGCGATCTCTGCGAGCAACTGGAAGCGCACGGCCTGGCCGGACGCGCGGCCGAGGCGGCGCTGGTCGCGGCCGAACTGCGGCAGGTGTTCGCGCTTGTCAGCGGCCGCGTCGCCGAGATGAAGGGCGCGGCGATTTGACGGCTCCTGCTGCCGTGCGGCTGTCGTTAGCGGTTCCTGACTCCCAGATTGCGCAATAGCGACGACAGGAAACTGTTAACCGTGCCGACGTTGACCGCCAGGTAATCGTCCTGGGAGACCATCACGTAGTCGCCCAGCAGATAGCCTTGGGCATAGGCTGTGCCGAGGGGGCCGAACCCGTGCTCGGCTCGCAGTGCGCCTGAGCCGTCGTCCGTCAATCGCACGCGGGAAGGCGCGAGTTTGAGCCGATATGTTCCCGGCACCAGATGCGTGATCGCGTTGGCGGACAGATCGACGAGCTGTGCCGGCGCGGCGAGAATCCGGAGTCGATAGGCGTCCCCGGCAAGCGGCTCCAGCGCGAACTCAGCGCCTGTGCTCGCAGAGAGCACCAGATCTTCCGCCAGGCGGATCTGGAGCAGCGTGGAGGTAACGCGTACCGGTTCGCCCAGGGAAAAGCGGGTTGGGCCGCCGTGCTCGTAGAGAACATCCGGTCCCGCTACGGACATCACGGGAATTAGCGCCAATAACGCAGCGACTAATTTGGCGATCAAAATTCTCTCCTTAGCTCCAGCGACACCTGCCATCGCTTGAAATCCAGCAGCGGAATGTTGGAACGATTGCGCTCGGCGCGAAGCCGGGGTAATGCGTGCCAGCGGTCGGCGAAGGTAAAGTCCGCTTCGGCAGTCATAGCCAGCATGGTATCGCGCCGGCGAACCAGGAACATCGGGCTAGGCTCGAAATAGTCGGACTGCGAACAAGCGGCAAACAGGCGGACTTCCGACCCGTAAATCCAGTCATACGCTGCCTTGCCCTCGATCCCGGCCACCTGTCGGTCGAGGCTTTTTTCGGTTCCCTGCGCGCGTTCGCTGCCGGAGAAGACCGAGAGCCCCGTTCTCTTGATCCGATCCTGAAGGCCCATGCCGTAGTGGAGACCCGTAGTCCTGACGTGATCGAAATAGGGGTAGTTGCTCCTACGCCATTCCAGGGTTGCGGTACCCACTGCGCGGTCGTCGACATACGCAGCCTGTGCTCCCAGGCCCGTCCCGGAAAGAAGCTGGTAGGCTCCCACCCAGCGCTCGAGTGCGTTGGCGGCGATGGACCATCGGAAGGGCAAGGTCTCGCCTGTCAAGCCGGCGGCAAAGGGATAGCTATGGGGAAAGAACTGGGCTTCCCTGCGGTTGTAACGCGCCGATGCTTGGCCAAACAAGAATCCTTCTATGCTGCCATTCAGCGACCTATTGACTGCCGCGCCGCCGTTGATGCCAAGAAAGTCGCTCGCGACTGCGAACAGGGGTTTTTTAAGAGGAACGCTACGGCTGAGAAACGGCACATCCACAGCCGAGGCCGAGGTCGCACTGGTGATGTTCGAGTCGTAACCCCATTCCACACCTAGCCAACCGAACCTCTCCCCGCGGCTCGCGAGGGGGGAACTCTCCGCGTCCGCGCGAACAAGCAGGTCCTTCGCCTCATGGTTATCCGGGTTGGCCGCAATTATCCTTTGCAGCCTGAGAAAAGCGCTCGCACTCTCGCCTTGCCGAAGCGCGTCGCGCGCGACGTCGATTTCCGCCGCCGAGACGGAAATCCACGTTGCGAACATGACTACCGAACATAGGAAACGCGACACGGAAAATGATGTGCGTCAATAAAGGAAATACTTGTCAGGAAGCAACACACAAATGCTACGCCCTGGGTAGAGCGAGCGCGCAAATCCATGCTAAATTTCATCCATAGCGTTAGTGCGTTCATGGATTTGACCACTAAGGATTCTAAGCGATGGGCGGCCTTTCTTCCCCGTAAGTGAGCTGGCGTGGCTTGATCGTCAGGCTTACCAAGAAATCTACGGGTGTGGTTGCGCATCGCTTCCTTGTGTTCAGGTTCTCGACGCCATCGCTTATTGGGACCATTGGGCAACTGCATTAAGCAGGGATTTGGATCACTCCTCGGAGAACAGCCATGACACAGATCGTCAGCCTTATCGGCGGCACCGCACGCAACCAGTTCGATGCTTTCCAAACCGGCCTCAAGAACAGTGGATTGACCGATAGCCTGGGGGTGAAATTCGATGCCTTGGCGGCGGCGATGGATTCCGCCGTCAGTCCGACGGTCCGGACGCAGACGACGACCGAATTCACCCAGGAGTTTCGCGACGCCGGCAATGTGTTGGTCGGCGTCGTCACCATCGTCGGTACGGGTTTCAATGCGTCGGGCGATCCTTTCCTCAATTCGACTCCCGCTGTCAGCCGTATCACCATGACCGACGCCGGCGGCGCGGTCCTGCTGCAACTCGAAGGCAGCGCCAACTGGTCCACAGAGAGCTATACCTTGACGCGCCTGCAAGTGGGCAGCGCAGACCTCGGCGCCCAGATCACGCTCACGGCAACCGATCTCGGTGCCACGGTGAACGGCGCCAACGTCAGCCTGACTGGCGCGGCGACACAGTTGCAGATATATGCGCGCGACGGCGACCAGGCTTACCAGATGACTGTCGGCGGCAATCTGCAGATCAACGGCAGCCTGGTGCAGGATGCCTTTGGCGGTTTCAACGATGGAGCCCCGGTTCCTGGGTTGGCGGACGCGAGTTCCGTGGAGACGCTAGGCCTCCAGAAGATCAGCTATACACCGGGTACCAGTACCGTCGCCAGCACGCAGGATCTCCTGACCATCAGCGGACTCGCGCTTTCTCCGAACGATCTCGATGCATTGCTGACCGCATCTGCCGGAACCTGGGTCGACGGGACTTTCAACGGCGGTGCCGAGGCGACCGTCATGGGGGCGCATATCGCGATGGGGCCGAACAGTTCCGGCTATTTCCGCCTTATGTCGCCGCTGGTCCAGAACGATGGCCATGTGGTCGTTGCCGCCGTTAGGGATGAGATGGCAAATGGCGTCAGCACGCGTACTCTAAGCTTCAGCCGCCTCAACGCCGACGGCACGGCCGACGCCACCTTCGGCACGGATGGGGTGACCAGTTTCTCGCGCACCTTCACCGGCAGCGGCAATCCGGTGACGCCCTCTTTCGCCGTTCTCGCCGATAACAGCTTCGTCTCGCTTACGTCCAACCAGGGTGGCGGCTATATGCTGCGGCGGTTTACCGCCGACGGAGACCTGGATACGGCCTTCGATACGGATGGCGATGGCCAAGTGATCTTCGGTTCCGGATCGGTGTCGAATGTGGGTGTCGCCGCCCAGGCGGACGGCAAACTTTTGGCGGCGGCGGCGGTCACCACGACGGACGGCAGCAATACGACGAGTATTGTCTTTAACCGATTCAATGCCGACGGCAGCCCCGATACGACTTTCAACTCCGCCGCCACGGCGGTTCCGCTCGGTGTGCAGGCTAATATCCAGGGCATCAGCCGGCCCATGGTTGCCGCCGACGGCACGATACTGGGCGTCGTTGCCGTAAGTGGCGCCACAGGTGTCAACCTTGGGCTCGCGCGCTATACGGCCAGCGGCGAGCCCGACGCGAGCTTCGGTGCCGGCGGCGCGACCATGCACGCCATTACGGGCGCCAGCTACATTAACGGCTTCCGTGCCACGATGCACGACGGCAAGATTCT
>JACRPB010000015.1 GCA_016214175.1 Rhodocyclales bacterium | reverse complement strand
CCGCTTCCGCATAGCGCTTCAGCACGGCATGGGCATCGCCGCGCAAGCCGTAGAAAAGGGCTTCGCGCGGCTCGATGGCGATCGCCGCGGCGGCCGCGCGCAGCGCCTTCTCGGCCTCGTTCTTCTTCAGCGCCTGCTGCCCGTCGTCGTATTCCTGGTAGGCCGGGCGCGTCTTCAGCAGCGGCGCGATATGGGCCTGGTATTCGCGCTCGCCGGTAATGAAGTTG
Organism: Rhodocyclales bacterium; assembly: GCA_016214175.1. GTDB lineage: Bacteria > Pseudomonadota > Gammaproteobacteria > Burkholderiales > Rhodocyclaceae > Nitricoxidireducens. The sequence goes on along the minus strand of JACRPB010000015.1, from coordinate 4,469 downwards.
CCCGTCAGCTCGGCGGCGAACTTGCGGTTGGCTTCGACCCGCTGCGGCGACGGCGGGTGGCTGGCGAACAGTCCCTCGATCCAATTCGTGGCGCGTTTGCCGGACAGCCTGACGAAAGTCTCTTGCAGACTGACCGCGGCTTGCGGATCGTAGCCGGCGCGCTGCATGTAGAGCATGCCGTAGTGGTCGGCCTCCAGTTCGTAGTCGCGGCCGTACTTGATGCCGAGCAGGCCGGCGCCGAAGCCGGCGACGCTATCGACGATGCTGCCGTACTGGCGGTCGGCGGCGGCGGCCGAGACCACCGCGGCGCCGGCATGCAGCAGCAGCCCGTTCTCCATGCCGCGCGCGGCGTGGCGGCCCGCGGCGTGGACGATCTCATGGCCGATCACCGCGGCCAGCTCGGCTTCGCTGCGCAACTCGGTCAGCAGGCCGCGGTTGACGGCGATCTTGCCGCCGGGCATGGCCCAGGCGTTGGGCACGGAGTCGTTGAGAATGACGAATTCGTAGGGCAACTGGTTGCGGTCGCTGACTCGCGCCAGCTTCTGGCCGACTTCGCGCACGTAGGCGGTCAGTTGCGGGTCGAGCACGTAGGGGCCGCCGCTTTGCTGCTGGCCGGGAAGGTAGTTGGAGCGGCCCATGGCGACCTCTTCCTGCTCGGAAATCAGGTGCAGCTCTTTCTTGCCGGTGACCGGATTGACGGCGCAGCCGGCGACGACGGCGAGGATAGGCAGGAAGCGGGCGAGTGTCGGACGACGCATGGGGCGGGATGGCAGGAAGTTCGGCGATCCGGATTCTAGCCGCGAACCGCCGCCGCCAATGAGAAAGCCCCGCAGTGCGGGGCGTTTCGCTGGAACCGGGACCGCATTACCTGCCGATCTTCAGGGCCTCGCGCCAGCCGGGATAGAAGGTATCGGCGTCGCTCGCGAAGGACTCGAAGGCGCCTCGCAGTTCGGCGTGCTCCTTGGCGTACTCGACCAGGTTGATGCCCTGCTGCCAGGCGTCCTGGGCCTGGCGCAGCGACTTGGCTCCGGCGGTGCCGCCGTCGCGGTGGCCGAAGGCGCCGCCACCCGAGGTCTGGATGATGTTCGAATGGCCGAGGTTGTCGAAGAAGCCGGGCAGGCGGATCGCGTTCATGCCGCCGGAGATGATCGGCGTCGTCGCCTTCATGCCCTGCCAGTCCTGGTGGTAGAAGGGACCGTCGGCGCTGTCGCGCTCCAGCATGTAGGCGATGTTCTTGTCGTCGGCCGCGCCTTCCATCTTGCCGTAGCTCATGGTGCCGGTGTGCATGCCCGAGGCGCCCTGCATGCGCGTCATCTTGCAATGGACGAAGGAAGTGTAGCCGCGCTTGGCCGGGGCCGGGAACTGGCGGCGGCAGGTGGTCACTGCGGTCGGGCCGGCGACGTAGCCGTCCACCAGGAAGGCGACGTGGGAGGCGTTTTCGGCGAAGGTTTCGAGGATGTAGTCGCCGCGGGCAATCATCTCGAACGGATCGTCGGCAGTGATGTTGGCCGAGAACAGCTTGGCGGCACCGGTTTCGTCCTGGGCGCGGCGCATGGCGTCGGCCACCGCCCGCATGGTTTCCTTGAGCGGCGCGAAGATCTGGTTGCCCTGCGGCTCGTCGTTCTTGATGAAGTCGCCGCCGAGCCAGAACATGTGGCAGGCGTCGGCGAAGGGCTGCGGGCGCAGGCCGAGCTTGGGCTTGATGATGGTGCCGACGACCATGCCGCCGTTGACCATCGGCCGGCCGAGGATGCGCCACATGTCGACGATGTTCATGGCCGGGCCGTCGAACAGTTGCAGATAGGCCGGCGGCACGTAGAAGTCGTGCATCTTGGCGTACTCGACGTCGCCCATGCCCTGGTTGTTGCCGATGGTCAGCGTCAGGAAGGAGGCCAGCATGGCGCGGCCGTCGATGATGTTGCGGTCGAACAGCTCGACCGGGTAGGCGATTTTCATCACTTCGCGTGCCGGGTCGATGGCATAGACCAGAGCATCGACGCCCTTGGTGAAGTCGTCGGTGGTGCAGACTTCGACGTTGGTGCCGGTCGAGGATTCGGCGGCGAAATGGGCGGCGGTGGCGAGGTAGTCATGGCCCTGCTTGGGCTTCATCACGTAAGCGCACAGCACGTGGCGGCCGCCCTTGATGAGGTCGTCTTCCTTGAGTGCCAGGTTGGCGTAGCGTTTGGACTGGTCCATGCGTGTCTCCTGTGGGGTTCGGGCTCTGTCTGTGGAGCGCATCCTAAGGGCGTCAAATCATAAATAACATTCAGATTTTGTGATGGCGACTATAAGTTTCATGGAGGGCTGCGAGTTCGGCCAGACCGGTCGCGCCGAGATCGGGCAACACGGCGACGGCGCCGCTGAAGTCCTGGCCGCGGGTGTAGCCGTTTTCGGTGACGACGGTCGGAATGCCGGCGCCGCGGGCGGCCCTGAGGCCGTTGCCGGAGTCCTCGACGGCGAGGCAGTCGGCGGCGGGGATGCCGAGGCGCTCCAGCACCCAGAGATAGATGTCGGGCGCCGGCTTCTTGGCCGTGACGACGTCGCCGGCACCGATGACCGCGAACCAGGACCCGGCATCGTAGGCGAGCGAAGCGCGCAGCAGCGCGGCGATGTTTTCCGGCGATGTGGTGCTGGCGATGGCGAGCTTGAGACCGGCTTTGCGCGCCGCGCGGACGATGTTCGCGACGCCGGGTCGCAGCGGCAGGGCGCCGCTTTCGACCAGGTGTACGTAGTGGCTGGTCTTCAAGGCATGCAGTTTGCGCATCAGGCCTTCGAAGTCCGGCCGCGCGGCAAGCGTCGGCGCATGTTGCCTGGCGAAATGCGCCATGCGCTCCTTGCCGCCGGCGACGGCGAGGAGCTCGCCGTAGTCGCGGACGTCCCAGTGCCAGTCGAGGCCGGCCTCGCGGAAGGCGGCATTGAAGGCGACGCGGTGGCCGTCGCGCTCGGTGTCGGCGAGCGTGCCATCGACGTCGAAGATCAGGGCTTGCAGGTTCATGATGGAACCATAGACGTGCTACACCATAAGTGATAGTCACGGTTTCTTATGGCGATGATAAGATCGGTCACAAATAAGGATCTGCCATGAAAAACGTCACCCTGCGTCAACTGCGCGTTTTCGAGTCCGTCGCGCGCCATCTTTCCTTTTCCCGTGCCGCCGAGGAAATGCACCTGACCCAGCCGGCGGTGTCGATGCAAGTCAGGCAGCTTGAGGAAATGGTCGGCTTGCCGCTGACCGAGCAGATCGGCAAGAAGATTTTTCTGACCGCCGCCGGCGACGAGGTGGTGCGTCATGCGCGGCTGGTCGCCCTGCAGTTGCGCGAAGCCGAGGAGTCGCTGGCGGCCATGAAGGGCGTGCGCGGCGGCGAACTGCACATCGGCGTCGTCAGCACGGCCAAGCATTTCGCGCCGCGCCTGCTGACCGATTTTCGTGCCAGCCATCCCGGCATCACGCTGCGCCTGGGCGTGCACAACCGCGAAATCATCGTTCGCCAGCTCGCCAACAACGAAATCGACCTCGCCATCATGGGCCGGCCGCCGCTGGAATTCGCCACCGTTGCCGAGCGCTTCGCGCCGCACCCGCTGGTCATCATCGCCGTCGCCGGGCATGCGCTGGCGGGCAGGAAGCAAGTGACCTTGGCCGATCTGGCCGGCGAGACTTTCCTGATTCGCGAGCCGGGTTCCGGGACGCGCACTGCGATGGAGCGCTTTTTCGTCGCGGCGAAATTCACGCCGGGGGCGATTTTCGAAATGAGCAGCAACGAAACCATCAAGCAGGCGGCGATGGCGGGCATGGGTGTTGCCTTCATCTCCGAGCACACGATCGGACTCGAACGCTCGGCCGACAAACTGGTGGTGCTGCCGGTCGAGGGCACGCCGGTGCTGCGCGACTGGTACGTCGTGCACCGCGAGGAGAAGCAGTTGCTGCCGATCGCCACCGCTTTTCGCGACTTCCTGCTGAACGGCGGCGCCGAGGCCGTGGCCGGTATTGGCAGCGCGTCCGGCAGCACGCCCGCGCCGGCGCGGAAAGCGCTCAGGAAGAAGCGCGCCACTTGATCGAACAGCCGATGGACGGGATCTGCTCGCGCGGCCCGCGGCCCGTCGTCGCCACTTCCTGCATGGCGAGGAACAGGTCGCGGCGCACGCCCTCGGGCGCCGTATCCTTGCGCGATTCGTCGAGTCGGCCGCGGTATTGCAGTTCCAGCGCGGCGTTGAAGCCGAAGAAGTCCGGCGTGCACACTGCACCGTAGGCGCGGGCGACGTCCTGGCCGGCGTCGAGCACGTAGGGAAACGGAAACGCGTATTCGCGCGCCACGCGCACCATGTCGTCCCAGGAGTCCTCCGGATATTCGGCGGGGTCGTTGCTCATGACGGCGATGCTGCCGACGCCGAGCGCGGCCAGATCCGTCGCGTCGCGCACGATGCGCCGGATGACCGCCTTGACGTAGGGACAGTGGTTGCAGATGAACATG
>JACRPB010000350.1 GCA_016214175.1 Rhodocyclales bacterium | reverse complement strand
CGAACGCCACGACGTGATGTCGATCCTCGATCGGCCGATTTCGGAGTTCGATGGCCCGGTCGATTCGGTGCGCATTCCGGTGGTACCGCCGACGGGCGAGTGCAAGCCTTTCCAGGAAGTGCTGATCGAACTCGGCACGCGTTTGAAGCTGCCCGCTTTCGTCACTAGGGAAGGCGAGCGCAAGTTCCGCGACTATCCTGATTTCATCGTGAACTGGGAGACCGAGCCGGGGTCGGGAATCGGGTTCCTGGCGGGCTGGCGCGGCAAGGGCGGCGAGAAGTTCATGCGCGGCGAGCCGAACCCGAATCAGTGGGAGATGTACGCGAAGAACGACTGCGTCTATCACCACGAGTTGCCCAAGAGCTACCAGTACATGCGCAACTGGAACCAGGGCTATCTCGAATGGAGCCAGCGCAATCGCATCACGCGCTATGCCGAGCCTATCCTGATCCATATCTACTCCGAGGTCTTGCAGAAGTTCCGCAGCGCGGCGCAACGCAAGGGACTGACGCGCAAGCCGCCGGAGCATTTGAAGAAACGCATCGAGACCTGGTTCGATCCGCTGCCCTTCTTCTCGGATACGCTCGAAGGCGCGGCGACCGACAAACACAAATTTCCGCTTGCCGCCATCACGCAGCGGCCGATGGCGATGTACCACTCGTGGGATTCGCAGAACGCCTGGTTGCGGCAGATCCATGCCCACAATCTGCTCTACGTGAATACGCAGACCGCGCGCCTCAGCGGCATTGCCGACAACGACTGGATCTGGGTCGAGAGCCAGTGGGGCAAGGTGCGCTGCATGGCCACGCATTCCGAAGCCGTCGAGCCGGGTACGGTATGGACCTGGAACGCGATCGGCAAGGCGGCCGGTGCCTGGGGCTTGACTGCGGACGCCAACGAATCGCAGCAGGGCTTTCTGCTCAATCACCTGATTTCGGAGGAACTGCCGGGCGCGGGTTCGGCAAGTGAGGGGCGCGTATCCAACTCCGATCCGATCACCGGCCAGGCCGCGTGGTACGACGTGCGCGTGCGCATCTACAAGGCGGAGGCGGATGAGCCGCAGCAGACCTCGCCGCAGTTCGCGACCTTGAAGCCCTATCCCGGCCAGGCGGAACGCAAGAGCGTGTGGAATTTCTTTGCCGGAGCCAACAAGAAATGACGCAATTGGCCCTCGTCATCGAAATCAACGTCTGCGTCGGCTGCCAGGCCTGCGTCACCAACTGCAAGGAGCGGAACACCTCCGGCGCCGCCGGCCCGATGGTCGACCAGAACCCCTACGGTAAAGACCCGACCGGCACTTTCTTCAACCGCGTGCAGACCTTCGAGGTCGGCGAATTCCCGCACACCGAGACCGTGCATTTCCCGAAGTCCTGCCTGCATTGCGAAGACCCGCCTTGCGTGCCGGTGTGCCCGACCGGCGCGTCGTACAAGCGCAAGGAGGACGGCATCGTTCTCGTCGATTACGACAAGTGCATCGGCTGCAAATATTGTTCGTGGGCCTGTCCCTACGGCGTGCGCGAGTTCGACGAGGCGCAGAAGATCATGAAGAAATGCACCCTCTGCGTCGACCGCATTTACGACACGCAGATGACCGAAGAGGAGCGGCGCCCGGCCTGCGTGCGCGCCTGCCCGACGTCGGCGCGGCTGTTCGGCGACATCCACGATCCGGAGTCGGCGGTCTCGCACGCGATTCGCGAAGCCGGCGGCTACCAGTTGATGCCCGAGTGGGGCACCAATCCGGCCAATCACTACCTGCCGCGGCGCAAGACCAGGATGCGCATCCGCGAAGACGAACTCGAGCGCGCCGACAACCCGCTCAAGATCGACGCGCAACTGCCCAAGCCCGAGCAGTCGTCGCCGTCGCTCGACGACGTCACGAGCTGGTAGGAGAAATCACTTCATGCATCCCGCTTTCTCCGTCATCTTCCTCACCACTCTCATCGGCGTCGGCCAGGGCTTGTTCCTGGCCTTGTTCACCGCGCAGTCCTATGCGCTGTTCGATCTGCTGCCGCAGCAGGACGGACACGGCTTCTATGCCGCCGGCAGTGCGCTGGCGCTCGTGTTCCTGTGCGGCGGACTGTTCGCCTCTTTCTTCCACCTCGGCCGCCCCGAACGCGCCTGGCGCTCGGCGACGCAGTGGCGCACCTCCTGGTTGTCGCGTGAGGTGATCGTGCTGCCGGCTTTCATGGGTACGGTGGCGCTCTACGGTCTCGCGCACGGGCTGGACTGGAAGCCGGTGCTGGCGACGCTGCCGGGCGGCATCGCCGTCGATGCGACCGTGGTGCTGGGTACGCTCGGCACGCTGCTGGCCTTTGCGCTGTTCCTCTGCACCGGCATGATCTACGCGTGTCTGCGCTTTTTGCGCGAGTGGCACACGCCGCTGACGGTGATCAACTACGTGCTGCTCGGCGGCGCATCGGGATTCACGCTGGCGACGGCCTTTGCCGCCGTCGCGGCGCCAGAGCTGACGCGCTTCTTCGGCGGCTGGGCGCTGATCATCCTGCTGCTCGGCGGCGTCGGCCGCGTCGCTTCGCTGCTGCGCAATCGCCGGCTGCGGCCGCTGTCGGCCCTGCAATCGGCGATCGGCATCAAGCATCCGCACATCGTGCAGACGACCCAGGGCTTCATGGGCGGCTCGTTCAATACGCGCGAGTTCTTCCACCGCCGCGGCAGATTGTTCCTGCGTTCGATCCGCTGGCTGTTTCTTGTCGGCGCATTCCTGCTGCCGGCACTGCTGCTGGCCGCCGGTTTCGGCGGCGCGGAGGCCGGACTGCCGATTGCGGCATTCGTCGTGCAGTATTTCGGACTGCTGGCGGAGCGCTGGTTCTTCTTCGCTCAGGCCCATCATCCACAGAACCTGTACTACCAATCGGTGGCCTGATGCCGGCCGGGGCCGTTGCGCAAACCCGATATATGAGTATATTATTGTCAGCTAACGTTCAACAAGAACTGCCGGCTGGCAGTGGCAGGCGGAAGGCGGTCGATCCCGTTTTCCGGAAGAGCAGTTTCAGGGAGTTGTGAGCGTTTTTATTAGACCAACCAATGTGAGGACAAAGACATGAACTTCGACAAAGAGCTAGACGCACGCGGCCTCAACTGCCCGCTACCCATTCTGCGGGCCAAGAAGTCGCTGGCGGAAATGCAGACGGGCCAAGTGCTGCGCATCATGGCGACCGATCCCGGTTCGGTGAAGGATTTCGCCGCCTTCGCCAAGCAAACCGGCAACGAGCTGTTGTCGTCGGCCGAGAACAACAAGGAATTCGAGTTCTACATGAAGCGCAAGTAATCGCCGCGCGGGCGGCTTGTCGGCGTCGCCATTCGGGAAATCTGCGGGGAGCGTCCGATGGCGCTCCCCGCCTCGTTTGTGCCGTCCGCCGAGATTACCTGAGGTTATCTAGATATAAAGGAATACGCTAAATCGCGTTAATGGCGTGATTCATAATCGTGCCACTATCGCTCTACCCACGCGAGGAGAGAACATCATGGGCGCCACCCCCGAAGTCGCCGTCATCGACGACCTGATCCGCCAGCGGCTCGATGAAATCCTGCCCGGCAAGATCGAAGAAAAGCTCAAGGAAATCCAGGAAGCCAAAACGCCGTCGATGGCGATCATCGCCACCAAGGGCACGCTCGACTGGGCCTATCCACCCTTCATTCTGGCCTCCACCGCCGCGGCGCTGGGCTGGGACGTGCAGGTGTTCTTCACCTTCTACGGCCTCAATCTGGTGAAGAAGGACGTCTCCGACCTCAAGGTCAGCCCGCTCGGCAATCCCGGCATGCCGATGAAAATGCCGTTCGGCCCCGACTGGTTCAAGAGCATCAACTGGAACATCCCCAACATCGTCCAGGCCGGCATCCCCGGCTTCGAGACCGTGGCCACCAGCCTGATGCAGCAGACCATCGCCAACAACGGCGTCGCCAGCATCCACGAGCTGCGCGAACTGAGCCAGGAAGCCGGCGTCAAGTTCATCGCCTGCCAGATGACGGTCGAACTGTTCGGCTTCAGCCACGACGATTTCGTCGACGGCATGGACTACGCCGGCGCGGCGACCTTCCTGCCGGTGGCGCAGCAGGCGGACGTTTGCCTCTTTATTTGATTCATTGGCAGGTGCAGTGCGGAAAGAAGTGAAGAAAAACTCGGCCGGTCCGAAAGCGCACCCGGCGTGCGCAGTCGAAGGCGGCCGATTCCTCTGATCCAATAATCCCATCAGGGAGGAGACACCAGATGAAGTTGACCAAGATCGCAGTCTTGTTCGCGGCGGTTGGATTGTCCGCGTCGGCGTTCGCCACGAACGGCTATTTCTCCCACGTCTACGGCATGAAGGCCAAGGGCATGGCGGGTGTAGGCATTGCCTTGCCGCAGGACGCATTGGCTGCTGCCACCAACCCGGCAGGCATGGTCAACGTCGGCGATCGGCTGGACGTAGGCATCGACTGGTTCAAGCCGTCGCGCGGCGCAGAAATCACCGGAAACGCGTTCGATCCCGACGGTCCCGGAGTATTTCCCGCGATGCCGTTCAACGGCAATTGGAGCGGCGACGGTCAGTCGAATTTCCTGGTTCCCGAATTCGGCTACAACAAGATGCTGGGCTGGGACATGTCCGCCGGAATCGCCGTCTACGGTAACGGCGGCATGAACACCCACTACGAAACGAACCCGTTTGCGGCGGGCGGTTTGGGCGCTGCGATGGGCGGACAGAATCCTGGCGGCGTGAATCTGGAGCAGTTGTTCATTGCCCCCACATTCGCCATGAAGCTTAACAAGAACCACGCTGTGGGCGTTTCGCTGATCTATGCCTATCAGCGTTTCGGTGCCACCGGCCTGCAAGCGTTCACCGCCAATCCGGCTTTCTCGTTGGACGTTGCGTCGCTTACGAATCGCGGTTATGCCCATTCCGACGGCTGGGGTTTGCGTTTCGGCTGGACCGGCCAGGTGAGCGACAGCGTCACCTTGGGTGCCACGTACGCCACAAAGACCAAGATGAGCAAGTTGAAGGAGTATGCGGGCCTGTTTGCCGAGCAAGGCGGCTTTGACATTCCCGAGAATTACGGTGCCGGCATTGCCGTCAAGGCGACGCCCCAATTGACCTTGGCTGCCGATATCCAGCAGATCAACTACAGCAAGGTCAAGTCCATTGCCAACACGGTCGACTGCTTTTTCACCGTGCCGGCGCCGAGCTGCCAATTGGGCGCATCCGGTGGCCCCGGATTTGGCTGGCGGGACATGACGGTCTATAAGCTGGGTCTGAGCTACGAGTACAGCAAGGACGTGACGCTGCGCGCGGGCTTCAGCACGAATCGCCAGCCGATTCCCGGCAGCCAGACCTTCTTCAACATCCTCGCGCCGGGCGTCGTCGAGAACCACGTGACCTTTGGTGCGACCTGGACTCTGCCCAGCAAGGATGAACTTACGGTCGGCTATATGCACGCCTTCGAAAAGACCGTCAATGGATCTGGTTCGATCGGCGCAGGTTTTGGCGCCGGCGAGGCGAAGATCAAGATGTACCAGAACTCGCTGGGTATCGCCTACGGTCTGAAGTTCAAGTAAGCCGCAGCATCCCGGAATGCTGTAATCCCAAAGGCCGAAGGTGAATCCGCTTTCGGCCTTTTTGTTTCCCCGTACACAACTGACCATCCTTCTGAAGAGGAGAGAGCCATGCGCAACATTTTGAGGACCCTTTGCCTGTTCGTCATGACGCTGCTTGCAGGAACCGCTGCCGCGCAGGATGCCTTGCTCAAGCCCTTCGTTCTGGCCTCGAAGGGGCCAGGCGACGTGGTACAGAAGGTGGAGCTCGCCAAGGCTGCGCTGACAAAGGCTGGCTTCACGGTCGTCGGCAGCTACTCACCCTATGCGAATACGACCATCCTCGTCGTCACCAACGACGAACTGCGCGGCACCGCGGCGAAATCGAGCCTGGGTGGTTTTGGCGCCGCACAGCGCGTGGCCGTGGTCAAGGTCAAGGATGAGGTGCAGGTGTCCTATACCAACCCCGCCTATCTCGCCAACGCCTACCGCATGAGCGGCGAGCTCACGGATACTGCGGCGCGGCTGCAGGCGGCGCTCGGCAGGATCGAGGAATTCGGTGCCAAGGGCCTGACGGCGGCGCAGTTGCGCAAGTACCACTACGCTTTCGGCATGGAGTACTTCGACGAGCCGAACGAGTTCGTCGCCTACGGCAGCCACGACGAGGCGGTGAAGGCTGTCGAGGCCGGTCTGGCTGCGGGCAAGTTCGGTGTCACCAAGGTGTATCGCGTCGATGTCGTCGGCAAAAAGGAGACGCTGTTCGGCGTCGCGATGAGGAACAACGGCGACATGCACATGGACGATGGCTACATCATGAACGAGATCGACTTCAAGGACGTCAAGTCGGCGGCTCATCTGCCCTACGACATCCTCGTCTCCGACAACAAGGTCTATGCCCCGTATGCGCGCTTCCGCATAGCCATCAGTTTTCCCGACCTGTCGATGATGGGCGCCAACAGTTTCATGAACATCGTGAAGGCGCCCGAGGCGATCCGCCGCGCTCTGGCACTGACGGTCGGCGGCAAGGAAGACGCGCGCTGATCGCGCGCCGACGATCGACTGCGCGCCCCGAGGCGGAAATGGCCACCGGGGCGTTCCTGCGTTAGCTCAGTCGATGAAGTTGAACGCCGAGTTTTTCGAGCAGCGACTGGAAGCCGAGCAGACGCTCGCGCTCCTGCGCCACCACCGCCGCCGGCGCGCGCTCGACGAAGCTCGGCGTCGCGAGCTTCTTTTCCGCCTTGACGATTTCGCCTTCGACGCGGGCGATTTCCTTGCCGAGGCGCTCCTTCTCGGCGGCGACGTCGATCTCGATCTTGAGCATCAGCCTGTAGTCGCCGACGATCTGCACCGGCGCATCCGAGTCCGGCAGGTTGTCGCCGGTCGCCGTGACGTCGGCCAGCTTCGCCAGGGCCGCAAGATAGGGAGCGTAGGCCGCGACCATCGCCGTGTCGCCGGCGGCGGCGAGCGGCACTTTCTGCGCCGGCGACAGGTTCATCTCGCCGCGCAGGCTGCGACAGGCATTGACCATCTGCTTGAGCGTGGCGACCCAGGCTTCCGCCTTGTCGTCGCAACGCGCGAGATCCGCCTGCGGATAGGCCTGCTGCATGATGCTTGCGCCGCTGCGGCCGGCGATCGGCGCCACCGTCTGCCAGAGCTCTTCGGTGATGAAGGGGATCAGCGGATGGGCGAGGCGCAGCGAGGTTTCGAGCACGCGCACCAGGGTGCGGCGCGTGGCGCGCTGCTGGGCGTCCGTGCCTTTCTGCACCTGCACCTTGGCCAGTTCGAGGTACCAGTCGCAATACTCGTCCCAGACGAATTCGTAGATGGCCTTGGCCAGCAGGTCGAAACGATAGTCGGCGTAGTGCTTCGCCACTTCGTTCTCGACACGTTGCAGGATGCTGACGATCCAGCGGTCGGCCGGCGAGAAGTCGAGATAGTCGCCGTGGCATAGGGTCTGGTCGTGGTCGTCGAGGCCGCAGTCCTTGCCCTCGCAATTCATCAGCACGAAGCGCGTCGCGTTCCACAGCTTGTTGCAAAAGTTGCGGTAGCCCTCGCAACGCTGCATGTCGAACTTGATGTCGCGGCCCGGCGAAGCGAGCGAGGCGAAGGTGAAGCGCAGCGCATCGGTGCCGAAGCCGGGAATGCCGTCCGGATGCTCCTTGCGCGTGCGTTTTTCGATCTTCGGCGCGTCCTTCGGGTTCATCAATCCGGTGGTGCGCTTCTTGATCAGGTCGTCGAGGCTGATGCCGTCGATGAGGTCGATCGGGTCGAGCACATTGCCCTTCGACTTCGACATCTTCTGGCCTTCCGCGTCGCGGATCAGGCCGTGCACATAGACGTCGCGGAACGGGATCCGGCCGGTGATGTGCTTGGTCATCATGACCATGCGCGCCACCCAGAAGAAGATGATGTCGAAGCCGGTGACCAACACCGTCGAGGGCAGGTAGAGGTCGAGCGCGGCGTTCGACTTCGCCGGCCACTCCGGCGTCCAGTCGAGCGTCGAAAACGGCCACAGTGCCGACGAGTACCAGGTGTCGAGCACATCCGGGTCGCGAATCAGGCCGCCCGTGTAGCCATCCTTCCTGGCCAGTTCGTAGGCTTCCGCT
>JACRPB010000345.1 GCA_016214175.1 Rhodocyclales bacterium | reverse complement strand
GGGCTCGGACATCGAGGAAACCGCCCTGCGCACCAACCTCGAAGCGGCCGACGAAGTGGCCCGCCAGTTGCGCCTGCGCGACCTGGGCGGCCTCATCGTCATCGACTTCATCGACATGGAAGCGCCGAAGAACCAGCGCGAAGTCGACAGCCGCCTGCGCGACGCCCTGCACTTCGACCGCGCGCGCGTCCAGACCGGCAAGATCAGCCGCTTCGGCCTGCTCGAACTCTCGCGCCAGCGCCTGCGCCCGGCGCTGGCCGAAACCAGCTACATCACCTGCCCGCGCTGCACCGGCACCGGCCACATCCGCTCTACCGAATCGGCGGCGCTGCACATCCTGCGCATTCTCGAAGAGGAGTCGATGAAGGAAAACACCGGCGCCGTGCATCTGCAAGTGCCGGTCGACGTCGGCACCTTCCTGCTCAACGAGAAGCGCGTCGACATCGCACGCATCGAGATGCGCCACCGCATCAACCTCGTCATCGTGCCGAACCGTCACCTCGAAACGCCGCAGCACGAAATCATCCGCCTGCGCCACGACCAACTGAACCAGGAAGGCGTCGCGCTGGCCAGCTACCAGATGGCCGAAAAGCCGGCCGAGGAAACCTATCAGCCGCCGTCCGCCCAGAACGAGGCGAAGGCGCCGCGCCTGGAAGCCGCGGTCAAGGGCATCACGCCCGACCAGCCCGCTCCCGTCGTCGCGCCCAAGGCCGAGACCAAGCCCGAACCGAAGCCGGAACCCGGCATCCTCGCCAAGATCTTCTCCTGGTTCAAGGGCAGCCAGCCGGAGGCCGCACCCGTCGTCGAGAAGAAGGCCGAAAAGCCTGCCCGCCGCGAACGCGGCGAGCGCAGCGAACGCGGACGCGGCGGCGAACGCGGACGCGGACGCAAGGAAGGCCGTGAGGAACGCGAAGACCGTCCCCGCGGCGAGCGCAAGGAACGCGGCGAGCCGCGCGGCGACCGCCCGCAGCCGCAGCAAGCCAAGCGCGAGGAACAGGAAGGAGGCCAGAAGGAAGGCCGGCGCGCGCAGCGTCCCGAGCGCCCCGAGCGTCCGGAACGACCCGAGCGTGCGCCGAAGCAACCTCGCCCCGAAACCCTGGAGCCCACGGCCGAAGCCCCTGCCGCGCAGCAAGGCGCTGAGAGCGCGGCGCAAACCGAGGCGCAAAGCGAAGGTCGCCGTCGCGGCCGTCGCGGCGGCCGCGGCCGCGGCGAGCGCCGCAACGAGGAAGGCATCGTACCGAACGCAGCAGACGCCGCCGCCACGCCCGTAGCGGCGAATGCCGATGCCGCGCCGCTTGCCGCTGCCGCACCGGTTGCCGCACCGGCCACCGCCCCGCGGCGGATGCCGTGGCCGACGCCGGTGCCCATCGAAACTGCCGTCGCCCCCGAGCCGACGCCGGTCGCCGCGCCTGCCGCAGCCCCGGTCGCGGCACCCGTCGCAGCCCGTGTCGCGGCACCCGCTGTCGAAGTCGCCCCGCTCGTCGCCGCTGCGCCTGTCGTCGAAGTCACGGCAGCCCCCGTCGTCGCAGCGGCCGCGATCGAAATCGCCCCACCGCCTGCCGGTGCACCGGCACCTGTCGTCGCGGCACCCGCGCCGTCGGCGCCGATCGACCTGTCGTCCAGCCTGGAGCAGGCCGGGCTCGTCATGATCCAGACCCAGGCCGGCAGCGTCGCGCCGACCGTCGTCGAAGAACCGCCGAAGCCCCTGGGCCGCAAGCCCAAGGCGCCGGTGGTCGTCGCCGAGGAGCCGCTGCAGATGGTGGAAACCAAGCACTGACCGAGGCTGCAAACGGAAGGACCGAACGGGCACGCCGAGCGTGCCCGTTTTTATTTGGCGCGCATGGCCGCGATCAGTCCGCGCGCCGCATCCTCGACCAGATCCAACACGCGCTCGAATCCCGCGTCGCCGCCGTAATAGGGATCGGGAACCTCTTCCTCGTCGCAGTTCGCCGCGTAGTCGAGGAACAGCCCCAGCTTGTGCCGATGCGCGGTCGGACAGGCGCGCCGCAGGGTTTCCAGATTGTCCCAGTCCATCGCCAGGATGGCGTCGAAATGCGCGAAGTCGAGTTCGTTCACGCGTCGGGCGCGCAATGCCGAAAGATCGTAGCCGCGGCGCCGCGCGGCGCGGCTGCTGCGCGCATCGGGCGCTTCCCCGATGTGATAGGCGTGGGTGCCGGCGGAATCGATTTCGAAAAACGCCGCCAGACCCTCGCGTTCGACGAGCGTCCGCAACACCCCTTCCGCGGTCGGCGAGCGGCAGATGTTGCCCATGCAGACCAATAAAACGCTGACTCTGTCCATGCGACGGAGTTTACTTCACCCTCCCCGGCATCAGGCCAGCCGCAGCGGCAGTTGGCGCAGGCGCTGACCGGTGGCGGCGAACAGCGCATTGGCGACGGCCGGCGCAATCACCGGCACCGCCGGCTCGCCGACGCCGGTCGGGTTCGCCGTCGAGTCCACGATATGCACCTCGACCACCGGCATCTCGCCGATTTTCAGCAGCGGATAATCGGGGAAATTGCCTTGCTCGACGTGGCCGTCCTTGAGCGTGATTTCGCCGTAGAGTGCCGCCGTCAGGCCGAAGCCGATGCCGCCTTCCATTTGCGCGCGGATGACGTCGGGATTGACGGCGATGCCGCAATCGACGGCGCAGACAACGCGATCGACGCGAAAACTGCCGTCGGCCTTCACGGTCACATCGGCCACCTGGGCGACGACGGTGTTGAAGGACTCATGCACCGCGACGCCGCGGCCGCGCCGCTCGCCCGCCTTCCCCGGCGCCAGCGGGCTCCACCAGCCGGCCTTGGCGGCAGCCAGATCGAGCGCCGCCAAGTGTCGCGGCTGCGCCGTCAGCAGCGCGCGCCGGAATTGCACCGGATCGCTGCCGGCGGCCTTGGCCAATTCGTCGATGAACGTCTCGGTCGAAAACCCGGTATGCGTCGAACCCACCGAGCGCCACCACTGCACCGGCACGCCGAGCCGCGGCGAATGCAGATCCACCGCGATGTTGGCAATCGCATAGGGCAGATTGGCGGCGCCTTCGACCGACGTGCGGTCGACGCCGTCCTTGACCATGCCGCCCTCCATCGCGGTGCCGGTCATGATCGACTGGCCGACGACGCGGTGGCTCCAGGCCACCGGCTTGCCGGCGGCGTCGAGTGCCGCCGTCAGGCGGTGCAGGTAAAGCGGCCGATAGTAGCCGCCGCGCATATCGTCCTCGCGCGTCCACACCAGCTTCACCGGCGCCTTGCCGCCGATCGCCTTGGCGATATGGACCGCTTCCAGGATGTAGTCCGACTGCGGGTTGGCGCGACGGCCGAAGCTGCCGCCGGCGTAGAGCATGTTGAGCTTCACCTGCTCCGGCTTGAGGCCGAGCACGGCCGCGATACTGCCCTGATCGACCGTCTGGAATTGTTCGCCGTTCCATACCTCGCAGATATCGGGACCGAGCCTGACGACGCAATTCAGCGGCTCCATCGAGGCATGGGCGAGATAGGGGAAACTGAAGTCCGCCGTCAGCCGCTTCGGCGCCGCCGCCAGGGCTGCCGCGGCGTCGCCGTCCTTGCGCGCACTGGCGCCCGGCTGGTCGAGCAGGTCCTGGTACTGGCGCAGGATTTCCGCCGTGCCGAGACGGAAAGCCGCCGCCTCGTCCCAGTCGACCTTGAGCGCATCGCGGCCCTTCTTCGCCGACCAGAAATCGGCGGCGAGCACCGCCACGCCCGAGGGGATCGCCACGACGTCGGCGACGCCGCGCACGGCTTTCGCCGCAGCGGCGTCGAAAGACTTGGGCTTGGCGCCGAAACGCGGCGGATGTGCGACGACCGCCACCAGCATGTGGGAGAGGCGAATATCCTGCGTGAATATCGCCTGGCCGGTGATCTTGGCGCGGCTGTCCTTGCGCGGTGCGCGCTTGCCGATATAGACGAAATCCCGCGGCGACTTCAGCGCCACTTTCTCCGGCACCGGCAAAGCCGCCGCCGCCGCCGCGAGCTCGCCGAAGGAGGCCTTGAGCGCGCCGCCGGCGCTGACCACGCCTTGCCGCACCGTGATCGTCTCCGGCGCCACGTTCCAGCGCTGCGCCGCCGCCGTCACCAGCATCGCGCGCGCCGTTGCCCCGGCCTGGCGCATCTGCTCGAAAGAGTTGGCAATTGCGGAACTGCCGCCGGTACCCTGGATGCCCCAGCCCAGATTGGCGTAGCGCTTGACATCCGCCGGCGCGCCCTCGACGCGCACCTGCGCCCAGTCGGCGTCGAGTTCCTCCGCCACCAGTGTCGCCAGCCCGGTGTAAGTGCCCTGCCCCATTTCCAGGTGCTTGGCGACGACGGTGACGCTGCTGTCGGCGCCGATGCGGACGAAGGCATTCGGCGCGAACGGCTCTGCGCCGCCTTTGCCGACCGCGGCCAGCGCGGCGCCCGCCGGCAGATAGAGGGCGAGCGTCAGGCCGGCGCCGGCCTTGAGGAAGTCGCGGCGGCTTTGGTTTTCGATCCTGAGTTCGTTCATGCTCGTCTCCTCAGGCCAGATTCCTCGCCGCTTCGTGGATCGCGGCGCGGATGCGTTGATAGGTGGCGCAGCGGCAGAGGTTGCCCGCCAGCGCGGCGTCGATGTCGGCATCGCTCGGTTTCGGGTTTTTCACCAACAGCGACACCGCCGACATGATCTGCCCCGACTGGCAATAGCCGCACTGCACGACGTCGAGTTTCTCCCATGCCGCCTGCACGACCTTGGCCGTCTTCGAGTGCAAGCCCTCTATGGTGACGATGCGCTTGCCGACCGCCGCCGACACCGGCGTCTGACAGGCGCGGACGGCGACGCCGTTGATATGCACCGTGCAGGAACCGCAGGCGCCGACGCCGCAGCCGTACTTGGTCCCCGTCAGCCCCAGCGTATCGCGCAGAGCCCACAGCAGCGGCGTATCCGCAGCGACATCGACCCTGCGGCGGACCCCATTCACGTTTAGCGTCACCATGGCCAGCCTCCTCTCGTCTCGACAAACCTGAGTCGTGGCAGTGGATTGCGCGGCATGGCGCAACCACGACAGTGGTCTGATCCTAACGCAGCGGAATAGTTTCCGTCGACCGCAACGACGGCCTATCCCGTATCGACGGTGGACTTATCGCCGCGGCGCGCGCTCAGGCATAGGCGGGCGCGAAAGCCTGGGCGGCCTCGCCGACCGGGCCGTCGCCGTCCCAATAGGGCGACAGCTTGCGCAACTGGGCGATGATGGGCGGCACGGCCGCCACCACGCGGTCGATCTCGGCTTCGGTGTTGTAGCGCGAGAGCGAGAACCGTATCGTGCCGTGCGCCGCCGTGTAGGGTATGCCCATCGCCCGCATCACGTGCGAAGGCTCCAGCGACCCCGACGTGCAGGCCGAACCGGAAGACGCCGCGATGCACTGCTTGTTCAGCAGCAGCAGTATCGCCTCGCCCTCGACGAACTCGAAGGCGATGTTGGCCGTGTTGGGCAGGCGATTTGCCGGATCGCCGGTGACGAAGGCGCGCGGTACTTGAGCCAGGATTCCGGCTTCGAGCCGGTCGCGCAGGCGGCGCACCGCGGTGTTCTCGTATTCCAGGTAGTGCAGCGCCTGCTCCGCGGCGACGCCGAGGCCGACGATGGAGGCCGCATTCTCGGTGCCGGCACGGCGTCCGCGCTCCTGGTGGCCGCCGCGCAGCAACGGACGGAAACGCGTGTTGCGGCGCAGGTAGAGCACGCCGACGCCCTTGGGCGCATGCTGCTTGTGGCCGGAGACCGAGAGCAGATCGATCTGCGTCGCCTTCAAGTCGATGGCGACCTTGCCGACCGCCTGCACCGCATCGGTATGGAACATGGCGCCGACCGCATGCGCCAGCGCCGCCATCTCCTCGACCGGGAACAGCGTGCCGGTCTCGTTGTTGGCCCACATCGCCGAGACGATGGCAGTGCGCGGCCCGAGCACCGACTTGTACTCGTCGAGATCGAGGCGGCCCTTCTTGTCCACGCCGAGGCGATGGACGGCGACGCCCTCCTTTTCCAGGTACTCGCACAGCGCCAGGATGGCCGGATGCTCGACGACCGTGGTGATGATCTGGTTGCGCTCGGGCTGCGCCTTCAGCGCCGAGAGTATCGCAGTGGAATC
>JACRPB010000359.1 GCA_016214175.1 Rhodocyclales bacterium | reverse complement strand
GCGCAGGATGGCGAAGACCCAGGTCTTCAGCGCCGAGCGTCCGGCGAAGTCCTGGGCGCCGCTCAGGGCGGCCAGCATGGCCTCCTGGACGACGTCCTCGGCCAGGGCATCGTCGCGCAGTTGCAGGCCGGCGAAACGGAGCATGTCGCGGCGCAGCGCGTCGAGAAAGCCGGCCTCTTGTTTCGCAGCCCCAGCGACGGCGTCCATGTCTTCTTTCCTCACGCCGCCAGCAACGCGCGCGCCGATTCGCGCACGAAGCCGGCGATCAGTTCCGTGTCGGCTTCCGGTTCGAGATCCTTTGCCGTGCCCATGCGGCCGGTCGGCACGGTCACCAGGCGGCCGTCGCGGCTTTCGGCGACGTATTCTCCCGTGCAATGGCGGCAATAGACCTTGTCGCCGGCCGCCTGTCCGTTCTTCAACACCAGCGTCGGGCCGCACATCATGCATTCGTGCAGCGGAATGCCTTCGTCGCTGTGGCCGACGATGTGGTCGAGCCGGCCGGCGCGGCCGAGCGCGAGGAAGCGCGTACCCAGCTCGCGGTCGAACTGGCGCGCGAGGTTTTCCTCGATGATGGCCAGCGCCTTCTCGACCGGCATGCCGCGCCGGTAGGGGCGGGTGCTGGTCATGGCGTCGAAGGCGTCGCAGATGCCGACGATGCGCGCGTCCACGGGCACGGCGGCGCCGGCCAGGCCGCGCGGATAGCCGCGGCCGTCGGGCGTCTCGTGATGCGCGCGCACGGCCGCCTCAGCCAGCGCCGCGAGCGGATGCCCGGCCAGCAGGCGCCAGCCGATCTCGGGGTGGGTCTTGATGACGTCGTATTCCTGGTCGGTGAGGCGATCCTGCTTGCCGAGTATTTGGTCGGGCACGCTGATCTTGCCCAGGTCGTGGAGGAAGCCGCCGACGGCGATGCGCGCCACGTCCGCTTCCCTCAGGCCGGCGTCCGCGGCCAGGAGGCGCGCGAAGCGCGAAACGCGCCAGAGGTGGCCGCCGGTATAGGGATCGCGCGCCTCGACCATCCAGGCCATGACCAGCAGGCTGGTCAACAGGTCTTCCTGGAAGCGGGCGCGGAGTTCTGCGTCGTCGTTGCCCAGCAAACGCGATATGTCTCTCTTCAGGCTCATGGTTTTCCCTCGGGGCTCAATCCCATTGTTGCACGAAGCCGCGCTCAGCCGAGGACGTCGGCATTGCGCGCGGCCTCTGCGATCAGTTGGTCGAGCGCCTGCGTCAGCTCGCGCTCGTGCTGCGCGCTGCCGGCAATGGCGTTCTCCATGTCGCGCGTGGTCTGGTGGAGCGATTCCATCTGCGCCGCCGTCGCCTTGCCGTCGCTGCCGAATTGTTGCGCGTCGGCCGTCCAGGCGGCGATGTGTGCGCGGGTTTCCTGCATCTCGTTGCGATTGGCCGTCACCAGCGCGGTGATTTCGTTCGCCGAGGCGGCGGTGCGTTCGGCGAGCTTGCGCACCTCGTCGGCGACGACGGCGAAGCCGCGCCCCTGTTCGCCGGCGCGGGCGGCCTCGATGGCGGCATTGAGCGCGAGCAGGTTGGTTTGGTCGGCGACCTCGCGGATGATCTGGATGATGCCGCTGATCTGGCCGGCGCGCTGGGCCAGCCGCTCGATGCGGTCGGTGGTGGATTGCGTGCCGGCGGCGATGGTGTCGAAGTAGCCGAGAATGCGCCGCATGGCGTCGCGGTTGGCCAGGGTCTGCGCCGACGACAGCGCGGCCTGCCGGCATTTGTCCTCGGTGGCCGCGGCCAGGGTTTGCAGCGACGCGCGGATGGCTGCAAACGATTCGCCGCAGCGGGCGGCGGCCTGACCGCTGGCGGCCAGCCGTTCCTGCTCCGCTTGCAGCGCGCCGTTGCGGGCGTCGGCGGCGGCCAGTCGGCTGCGCGTCGCGTCGAGTTCCGCCTGCAAGGCCGCGTGCTCCCTTTCAGCCGCGACAGCGCGCGCCGTCAGGGCGTCGATGATTTTCCTGCTGCGCCAGAAGAACATCCGTTTTCCCTCGTTGGCCGCGCGTCGTGGCGGCCATAAAGTTAGTCGCGGCAGTGGCGCGATTCCTTACAAACCGCTGCCGCGCCCCCAGCCGCTTGTACCGCGTCGTCCGTTCAGGCGCGCTTTGCGACGCCGATGTCCGGCTCCACCTGCAAACCCTCCAGCAGCTTGTTGAAGCCGCTGAACAGGTCGACCACGGCCATGAGTTCGACGATTTCGCCGTCGCAGGTCCCCATGGCCCGCAAGGCCGCGGTGTGCGCCTTGACGCAGTAATCGCAGCCGTTGGTGGCGGAGACGGCGGTGGCGAGCATTTCCTTCGTCTTGCGCTCGATGAGACCTGGCCCCATGACGACCTTGACGCGCTGCCAACTGGCCTTCAGGTAGGCCGGATTGTGGGCCATGACCTTGAACATGTTGGGGACGAAGGACATGGCGAATGTGCGGCGGATGTCTGCGAATACTTCTGCGACGTCCGCCGGAACTTCGTCTTCGCCGGGGATATGAACTGTTGTCATGCCGATTTTCTCCACTGTGTACCGACGTCGGGATTGAGGGCCTGCTCGCCCCGTGCCCGCAGCCGCGAGCCGGAACGTGAGCGAAGCTTAACGGCGCAGGTACCGCCTCTGGTTATCATGCGCACATGAGTCATAACCCTGCGCACCCCGTTCTGGAAACCGCGGACAGCGTCTCGCGTCTGCTCGAACACATCGGTTTGCGCGCGCGCACCTTCTTTGCCGGGCCGCTGTGCGGCGTGCATGCCTTCGGCGCCGAGGAGGGCGTCGGCCATTTGCACGTGGTGCGTGCCGGCACGCTGCGCGCCGTGCAGCCGGGACACCGCCGGATCGAAGTGTGCCAGCCCACACTGCTGTTCTACCCGCGTCCGCTCGATCACCGCCTCGACGCCGACGACCGCGCGGCGGACGTGCTGTGCGCCAGCATCAGCTACGGCGCCGGCATGGACAACGCCATCACCCAGTCCTTCCCGCCGGTGCTGGAGATTCCCTTCGCCGCGTCGCCGCGCATCGAGGCGACGCTGGCGCTGCTGTTCGACGAGGCGGCAGAGGCGCAGACCGGCCGTCAGGTCCTGCTCGACCGGCTGTGCGACGTGCTGTTGATCCAGATCGTTCGCCACGCGATCGCGAGCCGCATGGTGGAGCAGGGCGTGCTGGCCGGCCTGGCGCATCCGCGCCTCGGCCGCGTGCTCGTCGAACTGCTCGACGCGCCGCGCCAGGCGTGGACGCTGGATGCCATGGCGTCGCTGGCGCACTTGTCGCGCAATGCCTTCGCCCGCCTGTTTCGCGCCGTGGTCGGCAAGACGGCGACCGAGTTCCTGACCCAGGTGCGCATCGCGCTGGCGCAACGCCTGCTGCGCCAGGGGCGCGCGGTGGCCCTGGCGGCGGAGGAGGTCGGCTACAACAGCCAGCCGGCGTTTTCGCGCGCCTTCATCCGCGAAACCGGCTGCAGCCCGTCGGCGTGGCAGCGCCGGCATGGCGGCCGGGTCGGCTGAAGGAGACTGTAAGGAATCGCCGGCTGCCGCGACTAATGGGCTCGTCCTCGCATTCTGGAGATCGCCCATGCTCAAACGTCTCGCTTCGCTCCTGTTTTTCTTCCTCTGTGCCGGCGCGGTTCTGGCGGCCGACGTCCCCTTCGACCGGGCGCAGTTCGACGCCCTGAATCAGGCCGGCAAGCCCATCCTGGTGACGGTCCACGCCGAGTGGTGCCCGACCTGCCGCGCCCAGGCGCCGATCGTTGCCGAGTTGTTGAAGACGCCGGAGCTGCAAGGCATTACGGCCCTGCGCGTCGATTTCGACCGGCAGAAGGATGCGCTCAAGGCCTTCAAGGTCCAGTACCAGAGCACGCTGATCGTCTTCAAGGGCGGCAAGGAGGTCGGCCGCTCCACAGGCGACACGCGCCAGCACAGCATCGCCACTCTGCTGAAAAAAGCGCTCTGAGGCGACGGCCATGGAATTCGCTGCGGCCGCCTACGGCCTCTCTTTCGTCGCCGGCGGCTTGTCTACGCTTTCGCCCTGTGTGCTGCCGCTGCTGCCGATACTGCTCGGCACGGCCGTGGCCGCGCACCGCCTCGGCCCCT
>JACRPB010000020.1:863-7411 GCA_016214175.1 Rhodocyclales bacterium | reverse complement strand
CGACCACCAGGCGCTCCGCATCGACGCGCTGCAGTACCACGCCGCGCTTGCCCTTGTCCTTGCCCGTGATGACGATGACGTCATCGCCTTTGCGTATTTTGTCCATGTCCGAATCCTTTACAGAACCTCGGGCGCCAGGGAGACGATCTTCATGAACTTCTCGGTACGCAGCTCGCGCGTCACCGGCCCGAAGATGCGGGTGCCGATCGGCTCCAGCTTGTTGTTGAGCAACACGGCGGCATTGCCGTCGAACTTGACGAGCGAACCATCGGCGCGGCGCACGCCCTTGGCGGTACGCACGACAACCGCGTTGTAGATTTCGCCTTTCTTGACGCGTCCGCGCGGCGCAGCATCCTTGATGCTGACTTTGATGACGTCGCCAATGCCGGCATAGCGGCGCTTGGAGCCGCCCAACACCTTGATGCACATTACCGAACGCGCGCCGGTGTTGTCGGCGACGTCAAGCTTCGACTGCATTTGGATCATTGCTATCTCTCCAACTTAATCCGCCAAATTGCGGTCAGTCTTGGAACCCGTGCGGGTCGCAGGGTCTGAAAACCTAAATGCGCGCTTCTCGGCGAGAGCCGGGGAGCGGCAAAGAGGCGAGATGTTATTGTCTCGCCACCAGCCTGTCAATACTTTTTGCTACTTTTTTACCGCTTAGACGACGCGTGCTTTTTCAAGCACCTTGGCAACGCGCCAGGCCTTGGTCTTCGAGATCGGGGCGGTTTCCTCGATCTGTACCAAGTCGCCTTCCACGGCCTCCAGGCCCTCGACGTGGGCGTGGTATTTCTTCGAGCGCGTGATGAATTTGCCGATCACCGGATGCTTGACGCGGCGCTCGACGAGAACCGTCACGGTCTTCGCCATCTTGTCGCTGACGACGCGGCCCTGCAGGCTGCGCTTGTTCTTTTCAGTCGCTTGGGGAGCTTGATTCATTTTGCCGCCGCCTTCTCACGCTGGATAGTCTTGATGCGCGCAATATCCTTACGCACCTTGCCGAGTTGGCTGGTGTTGTTGAGCTGCTGGGTCGCCACCTGCATGCGCAACGAGAATTGCGCCTTGCGCAAGTCCAACACTTCCTTCTCGAGTTCGGCGTCGTTCTTCTGCCTCAGTTCGCTAGCTTTCATATCTCACCCCAGTTGGCGCACGACGAACGTGGTTTCGATCGGCAGCTTGGCGGCGGCCAACTTGAAGGCCTCGCGCGCCAGCGCTTCGTCCACGCCGTCCATTTCGTAAAGCACCTTGCCCGGCTGGATCTCAGCGACCCAGTACTCGGGATTGCCCTTGCCGTTGCCCATCCGCACTTCGGCGGGCTTCTTGGAAATCGGCTTGTCCGGGAAGATGCGGATCCAGATGCGGCCGCCGCGCTTGATGTGGCGGGTCATGGCGCGACGAGCGGCTTCGATCTGACGCGCCGTGAGGCGGCCGCGACCGATGGCCTTGAGTCCGAATTCGCCGAAACTGACCTTGGCGCCGCGCGTGGCGACGCCGGTGTTGCGGCCCTTCTGTTCCTTGCGGTATTTTCTGCGTGCCGGTTGCAGCATGGCTGATTACTCCTTCCCTTCCTGGCCCGTGGCATCCGCCTTCGGCGCGGCCGGCTTGCGCACGCGCTTGACAGGCGCCTTGGCTGGGGCAGCTTCGCCCTCGGGCTTGGCCGTGATGACCTCCGGCGCGTCGGCTTTGACAGCGGGCTTTTTCGGCGCCGGCCGCTTCGCGGCGGGCCTGGCTTCGCCAGCTTCGTCGGCGCGCGGCGCGGACGGCCGGGCGGGACGACGTAGCTTCCTCGCGTCGTCAGCCGGGGTCTCCGGCGCGACCGCAAGCTGTTCGTTCTTGGCCATGGTTTCGCCCTTGAACACCCAGACCTTGATGCCGATGACGCCATAGGTCGTTTTGGCTTCCGAGGTGCCGTAATCGATGTCGGCACGCAGCGTATGCAGCGGCACGCGACCTTCGCGATACCACTCGCGGCGGGCAATTTCGATGCCGTTGAGGCGGCCCGAGCTCATGATCTTGATACCCTGGGCGCCGAGGCGCATCGCGTTCTGCATGGCGCGCTTCATGGCGCGGCGGAACATGATGCGCTTCTCAAGCTGCTGGGCGATGGAGTCGGCGATCAGTTGCGCATCGATTTCCGGCTTGCGGATTTCTTCGATGTTGACGTGCACCGGCACGCCCATGCGCTTCTGCAAGTCGGCGCGCAGTTGTTCGATGTCCTCGCCTTTCTTGCCGATGACGACGCCGGGGCGCGCGCTATACACCGTGACGCGCGCGTTCTTGGCCGGCCGCTCGATGACGACGCGACCAACGGAGGCGTGCGCCAGCTTCTTCTTCAGGTAGTCGCGCACCTCGATGTCGCCGAGGAGCATGCCCGGAAACGCCTTGCTGTTGGCATACCAGCGGGAGCCCCAGTCGCGCGTGACCGAAAGACGGAAACCGGTCGGTTGAATCTTTTGTCCCATAAATGCTCCTTAGTCGCCGACGGTCACAAAAATGTGACAGGTGGGCTTGACGATGCGGTTGCCGCGCCCTTTGGCGCGCGCCGTAAAGCGCTTCAGCACCGCGCCCTTTTCGACGTAGATGGTCTTCACCTTCAGGCTGTCGATGTCGGCGCCGTCGTTGTGCTCGGCATTGGCAATCGCCGATTCGAGCACTTTCTTGATGATGCCGGCACCCTTTTTCGGCGAAAAGGCCAGGATATTGAGAGCCTGGTCGACCGGCTTGCCGCGGATCAGGTCGGCCACGAGTCGGCCCTTCTGCTCCGACAGGCGCACACCCTTCAGAATGGCGTTGGTTTCCATCGTCATTCCCTCACTTCTTGACCGCGGCTTTCTTGCCGGCGGTATGTCCCTTGAAAGTCCGCGTCAGCGCGAACTCGCCCAGCTTGTGACCGACCATGTTCTCGGAGATGTACACCGGGATGTGCTGCTTGCCGTTATGCACGGCAATGGTCAGACCGACGAAATCGGGCAGAACGGTGGAACGACGCGACCAGGTCTTGATCGGACGCTTGTCGTTGGATGCCCGGGCGGTGTCCACCTTCTTGATGAGGTGGCCGTCGACGAAGGGGCCTTTCTTGATTGAACGAGCCATGGCTTACCTCTTACCTTTCGGCCTGCGCTGCACGATCATGACGTCCGTGCGCTTGTTGCTGCGAGTGCGATAACCCTTGGACGGCTGACCCCAGGGGCTGACCGGCACGCGGCCTTCCCCTGTCTTGCCTTCGCCGCCGCCGTGCGGGTGATCGACCGGGTTCATGACGACGCCGCGCACCGTCGGACGCACGCCGCGCCAGCGCATGGCGCCGGCCTTGCCGATCTTGCGCAGGTTGTTTTCCTCGTTGCCGACTTCACCGATGGTGGCGCGGCACTCGACGTGAATGCGACGGATTTCGCCGGAACGCAAACGAACCTGAGCGTAGCTGCCCTCGCGCGCCAGCAGTTGCACCGAAGTGCCGGCGGAACGCGCCAGTTGCGCACCCTTGCCGGGCATGATTTCGATACAGTGAATCGTCGTGCCGACGGGAATATTGCGGATCGGCAGCGTGTTGCCCGACTTGATCGGAGCCTCAGGGCCGCTGATCACTTCCTGGCCGACGGTCACGCCCTTGGGAGCAATAATGTAGCGGCGCTCGCCATCGGCGTAGAGCAGCAGGGCGATGTGGGCGCTGCGGTTCGGGTCGTATTCGAGCCGCTCGACCTTGGCCGTGATGCCGTCCTTGTTGCGCTTGAAGTCGACAATGCGGTACTGCTGCTTGTGACCGCCGCCCTGGTGACGCGTGGTGATATGGCCGTGGTTGTTGCGGCCGGCCTTGCTCGACTTGCTGGTCGTCAGCGCATCGACGGGACGCCCCTTATGCAGGTTGGCATTGACGACCTTGACGACGCCGCGGCGACCGGCAGAGGTCGGCTTGACTTTGACGAGAGCCATTAGACAGCCCCTCCTTCCGCAAAGCTGATTTCCTGGCCGGGCTTCAAGCAGACGAAAACCTTCTTGACGTCGCTACGGCGGCCCATGCCGCGGCCGAAGCGCTTGGTCTTGCCTTTCTGCACAGCGACCTGGACGGACTTGACCTCGACCTTGAACAGCAGTTCGACGGCGGCCTTGATTTCGGGCTTGGTCGCATCGGGAGTCACGATGAACACGACCTGCTCGTTCTTGTCGGCGATATAGGTCGCCTTTTCGGAGATCTGGGGCGCCAGCAGGACTTGCATCAGGCGCTCCTGGTTGAATTTCTGCGTGCTCATCCCAGTATCTCCTCCATCTTGGCGACGGCGGCCTTGGTCAGCAACACTTTCGGAAAGCGCACCAGGGAAACCGGATCGGCATGCTGGGCTTCGAGCACCAGCACGTTCGGCAGGTTGCGCGCCGCCAGCGCCAGATTGTCGTCCAGGCTATCGGTAATGAGCAGCACCGAGTCGAGGCCCATGCCCTTCAGCTTCTGGGCGACCAGCTTGGTCTTCGGCGCCTCGACGGCAAAGCTTTCGACCACCACCAGGCGATCTTCGCGGGCGAGCTGCGAGAGGATCGCAGCCAGGCCGGCGCGATACATCTTGCGGTTGACCTTTTGCGAGAAGTTCTCTTCCGGCTTATTCGGGAAGATACGGCCGCCTCCGCGCCACAGCGGCGACGACGTCATACCGGCGCGGGCACGACCCGTGCCCTTCTGACGGAACGGCTTCTTGGTGCTGTGATGGACTTCGGCACGGGTGAGCTGGGCGCGGTTGCCGGAGCGGGCGTTAGCCTGGTAGGCAACGACGACCTGGTGTACCAGCGCCTCGTTGTAGTCGCGGCCGAACAGCGCATCTGACGCCGAGAGCGTCGCCGCCTGCTGACCTTGATCGTTGATCAGTTTGAGTTCCATGGTCGCCCCTTGGAACCGGGGACCGCACCCTTGACCAGCAGCAGTTGCCGCGCCTCGTCGACGCGGACCACTTCCAGGTTCTGCGCGGTGCGCTTGACGTCGCCGAGATGGCCCGTCATGCGCTTGCCCGGAAAGACGCGGCCGGGATCTTGCGCCATGCCGATCGAACCCGGCGAATTGTGCGACACCGAGTTACCGTGCGACGCGCGATTCGAGGAAAAGTGATAGCGCTTGATGACGCCGGCGTAACCCTTGCCCTGGCTGGTGCCGGTGACATCGACGATCTGCCCGGGTTGGAAGATGGTCACGGAGATCACGTCGCCCGGCTTGAAGCCGCTCAACTGATCCTGCGCAACTCGAAATTCCTTGAAGATATGACCGGCTTCGGCACCGGCTTTGGCAAGATGGCCGGCTGCGGGCTTGCTCACCCGGCTGGCGCGACGCTTGCCGAATGTCACCTGGACCGCGGCGTAGCCGTCGGTTTCAGGCGTCTTTATTTGCGTGACGCGATTGTTCGACACATCGAGCACAGTCACCGGAACGGTCGTGCCGTCCTCAGCGAAAATGCGCGTCATGCCGACCTTGCGTCCGACAAGGCCTAGACTCATTTTTTCTCCTAACCCCGGCTACGATTGGCCGGGCCCCAAAATTTACGACTCATAACGGGCACCGCCTAAAAAGGTCGGCGACACCCGGCAAACGGCTTACTGCAACTTGATTTCTACGTCGACGCCAGCGGGAAGGTCGAGCTTCATCAGCGCGTCGACGGTCTTGTCGGTCGGATCGATGATGTCCATTAGGCGCAGATGGGTGCGAATTTCGAACTGGTCGCGCGAGGTCTTGTTGACGTGCGGCGAACGCAGCACGTCGAAACGCTCGATGCGCGTGGGCAGCGGCACGGGGCCGCGCACGACGGCGCCGGTGCGCTTGGCCGTATCCACGATTTCCAGCGCCGACTGGTCGATTAGCTTGTAGTCGAACGCCTTCAGGCGGATGCGAATTTTCTGGCTTTGCATGACAAACCCTTAAAGAGCGGAATACCCGACGCTGTCGCGGGTACCGGAAAAGGAAAGCGCGCGATTATGCCGCGCTTTCCCGCACGTTGCAAGTATTTGTTACTCGACGCGATCGGCGCAATCAGCTTCACCGTCATCTGGATGTTGTCCCCCGGCATCACCATCTCGACGCCCGCCGGCAGCTCGATCGAACCCGTCACGTCCGTCGTCCGGAAGTAGAACTGCGGACGGTAGCCGTTGAAGAACGGCGTGTGGCGGCCGCCTTCGTCCTTGGAGAGCACATACACTTCAGACGTGAAGTGCGTATGCGGCGTGATCGAACCCGGCTTCGCCAGCACCTGCCCGCGCTCGACTTCCTCGCGCTTGGTTCCGCGCAGCAGCACGCCGACGTTGTCGCCGGCCTGACCCTGGTCCAGCAGCTTGCGGAACATTTCCACGCCCGTGCACGTCGTCTTCACCGTCGGCCGGATGCCGACGATTTCGATTTCCTCGCCGACCTTGACGATGCCCCGCTCGACGCGGCCCGTCACCACCGTGCCGCGGCCCGAGATCGAGAACACGTCTTCGATCGGCAGCAGGAACGGCAGGTCGATCGCCCGCTCCGGCGTCGGAATGTAGCTGTCCAGCGCATCCGCCAGCTTCATGATCGAGCCTTCGCCCAGCTCGCC
>JACRPB010000020.1:0-858 GCA_016214175.1 Rhodocyclales bacterium | reverse complement strand
CTCGCCCTTGTCGCCTTCCATCGCCTTCCGCGCCGAACCCTTCACGATCGGAATGTCGTCGCCCGGAAAGTCGTACTTGGACAGCAGCTCGCGCACTTCCATTTCCACCAGTTCCAGCAGCTCGGCATCATCGACCATGTCGCACTTGTTCATGTACACGATGATGTAGGGCACGCCCACCTGGCGCGCCAGCAGAATGTGCTCCCGCGTCTGCGGCATCGGGCCGTCCGCCGCCGACACCACCAGGATCGCGCCGTCCATCTGCGCCGCACCCGTGATCATGTTCTTCACATAGTCCGCGTGGCCCGGGCAATCGACGTGCGCGTAGTGCCGCGCCGCCGTCTCGTATTCGACGTGCGCCGTGTTGATCGTAATGCCCCGCGCCTTCTCTTCCGGCGCCGCATCGATCTGGTCGTAGGCCTTCGCCTCGCCGCCGAACTTCGACGACAGCACCGTCGTGATCGCCGCCGTCAACGTCGTCTTGCCGTGGTCAACGTGACCGATCGTCCCTACATTCACGTGCGGCTTGGTCCGCTCAAACTTGCCTTTTGCCATGGTCGCTTCCCTCTAAAGAACGATTACTTCTTGTTGATGATGGCCTCGGCGACGTTCTTCGGCGCCTCGGTATAGTGCTTGAATTCCATGCTGTACGTGGCACGGCCCTGCGACAGCGATCGCAGCGACGTCGAGTAACCGAACATCTCGGCGAGCGGCACTTCAGCCTTCACCAGCTTGATGCCGCCGACCTGGTCTTCCATGCCGTGCACGATGCCGCGCCGGCCGGAGAGGTCGCCCATGACGTTGCCCATATAGTCTTCGGGCGTCTCGACCTCGACGGCCATCATCGGCTCCAGCAGA
>JACRPB010000342.1 GCA_016214175.1 Rhodocyclales bacterium | reverse complement strand
CGCGCGGCCGCGCACGCGGCGGTTCTTCCAGAAGATCCAGGGATAGATCTGGGCGCCGACGTCGGGGTCGATGCAGTTGATGGTGATGGTGACGTGGTCGATGTTGTGGCGGGCCAGTTCATCGACGTTTTCCGGCAGCGCCAGGCCGTTGGTCGACACGCAGAGCTTGATGTCGGGCGCATGCTGCGCGAGCAGGCGAAAAGTGGCGAAGGTGAGTTCGGGATTGGCGAGCGGATCGCCGGGGCCGGCGATGCCGAGCACCGACATCTGCGGAATGTGCGCCGCCACCGCCAGCGCCTTCTTTGCCGCCTGCTCCGGCGTCAAGAGTTCCGAGACCACGCCGGGACGCGACTCGTTGGCGCAGTCGTACTTGCGGTTGCAGTAGTGGCACTGGATGTTGCAGGCCGGCGCCACCGCGGCATGCATGCGGGCGAAGTAGTGATGCGCTTCTTCCGAATAGCAGGGATGGTCCAGCACCTTGCGGCGGATCGCGTCCGCCATGCCGTTCATCTGCTGCGCCGTCGAGCCGCAACTGCCTTTGCTGCATCCGCCGGCCGGGGCGGCCGGGCTGCCGATCACGGGGAGGTCCACGTTGATTCTCCGCGAAGTCTGATTGATCTCCTTTCAGCAATGCCCATGCCAAGCGCCGCGACGCCGCCAAGCCATTGAACGCCAAGGACTTGCGAACGTACCGATGTTGCAAACGCCACAAACGGGCTTGACGGACTTGCGACATCAGTCCGCGAAACACTCCCGTTGCACGGGCGGGCCATGCCCCGCCCGTCGGGCGATTGCCCTCGCCGCTAGGCCGTTGTCGCCTGCCGTGGCTGCCGCAGCGGCAGCCAGACGCGGAACGTCGTCCCCTCTCCCGGTGCGCTGGCGACGTGAATGCGGCCGTGATGGCGTTGCACGATGCCATAAGAGAGTGACAGCCCGAGACCGGTGCCCTGCCCGACCGGCTTGGTCGTAAAGAAGGGATCGAAGACCCGGTTCAGATGCTCCGCCGGAATGCCGCAGCCGGAATCCCTGACTTCGACCCAGACACCGTCGCCGCCGGTGCCGGTCGCGACGGCGACCGTGCCCCGGTTGCCCACCGCCTCGACGGCATTCAGAAGCAGGTTCATGAAAACCTGATTGATTTCGGACGGCAGGCACTCGACGTCGGGCAGATCGCCGTAGGCCCTGACCAGATCGATGTTGGCGAGCCGCCCGTGCACCAGATTGAGCGTCGACTCCAGGCCGCGCCGGAGGTCGGCCATCTGCCACTCCGGTGCGCCGAGACTGGCAAAGTCGCTCAGGTCCTGGACGATCTTCTTCACGCGGGCGAGGCCGCTTTTGGACTCCTCGACGAGTGCGAACGCATCGGTCTTCAGAAACTCCAGATCGGCCGCAACGCGCAAACCGTCCATTTGCCGTCGCTCTGCGGGGGGCAGCGCCATGCCGTGCTTTTCGCAAGCCGCGGCCAGATCCAGCAGCTTGCGCAAATAGCCGTCCACGCTGCCGAGGTTGGCGGTGACGAAACCCACCGGATTATTGATTTCGTGCGCGACGCCGGCCGCCAATTGTCCGATCGCCGCCATGCGCTCCGACTCCAGCAACTGGCTGTGAGCGTCGGCCAGTTCCCGGTTCGCCCGCCGCAAGTCGTCGTTGGCCACCGTCAGCTCGGCCGTGCGCCGTGCCACCAACTGCTCCAGGTTGTCGCGGTAGTTCGCCACTTCCGTCTCCGCCCGCGCCCGGCGTTCCGCCGCCTCCGCCAGACGCCGCGACATGTCGTTGAAGGCCTGCGCCGTCTGTGCCAGTTCGTCGCTGCCGCGCACGTCCACCTGGAAGCCCAGTTCGCCGGCCGCAATGTAGCCCGACGCCCGCCGCAAGTGCGCCAGGCCGCGCGTCAGATACGAGCCCAGCGCGAACGAGAACAGCGCCACCAGCCCCATTTCGATCGCCGCAATCAAAGCCGCCTGGCGCCGCGCCGCATCGAGCACCTGGCGCAAGGCGCCGCTGGCCAGGCCGACCTCGACGCG
This sequence comes from Rhodocyclales bacterium, assembly GCA_016214175.1. Classification (GTDB taxonomy): domain Bacteria; phylum Pseudomonadota; class Gammaproteobacteria; order Burkholderiales; family Rhodocyclaceae; genus Nitricoxidireducens. The sequence goes on along the minus strand of JACRPB010000342.1, from coordinate 1,490 downwards.
GCCGTAGGAATGGCCCGCGACCTCGATTTCCTCGGCGACGTCGAACACGCCGTCATCTTCGCCGTCGGCGCGCGACTCCCGCCGCAGCAACTCCGGCCGGCCGCCTTCCGCGAGGACGATTTCCCGGCGCCCGAGCACCCGCGCATATTCGACGCCGGGATTCGTCAGCACTTCCTGCACCGCGCTTTCCAGCGCGGCCAGATCGCTGGCGAGGACGGCGTTCTTGGTGGTCGTCGCGAACAGACGCGCCGTGGTGTGCGCGCGCTTGGACAACTCCTCTGTGTTGGAACGCCGCAAGTAATCGAGGGAACTGAAGATCAGGATCGCCAGCAGCACCGCCTCGATGCAGGCGACGCCCAGGATCGTCTTGAGTCGGAACGACATGGCGGAGCTATTGGGCCGGCGTGTCCGGCAGCTTCAACCCAAGCGCGCGCAGCGGATCGTAGTCCGCGTCGCGCGCCGCGCCGATGCCGCCGAAGGCAAGCGGCTTCAGCGCCTCCCGCCCCGCCGGCTCCGCGTCGGCCGCCAGCATGGCCGCCTTCAGTCGCTTGACGGCGTCGGCCGGCACGCCGCGGCGGGCGATGAACGGATGCGGCGGATAGCCCGGCGTCGTCCACAGCACCCGCAGTTGCTCGCGCACCGCCGGTTGCAGCATGTCGAAGGTTCGCGTCACGCCGCCGCCCGCAGCGTAGAGGCCCTTCGCCACCGCCAGGATCACGGAATCGTGAGAGCCGACGTAATGGGGCGTGAAGGGAACGTGCAGCTTGTCGAGATGGGCGCGCGGGATGACGCTGGCGGCGGCGGCCGCCGCCGCCGGAAACGCCAGGTCGCTGCCGGCGAGGTCGGTCAGGCTGCGGTAGGGACTGTCCTTGCGCACCACCAGAATTCCCACCAGGATGCGATCCTTTTCCTTCGCGAAGGCTTCGTAGCCGCGGGCGTGATGCTGCACGGCATAGGTGAGCGGGTTCGAATAGACGAAGTCGTATTCGCCGGCCGTCAGCCGCTGCTCGAAGGTGGCGATGTCCTTGGCCGTTTCCAGTTGCAGGGTCATGCCCGCCTTCTCGCCGAGATAGGTCAGGATCGGCGTCCACAAGCGCGCCACTTCGCCGGCCGATTGCTGCGGGACGACGCCGAAGGAGAAGGTCTGCCCCGTCTGCTCGCCGCGTGCGGGCACGACCGCCGCCAGCAGCATCGCCGACGCCATTACGGCCGCATAGCACCACTTCCGTCCCATCCGCGCCTCCCCGCTCTTGCTGTCCGTCCGGAGCAGCAAGCATACACACGAACCCCCGGTACCTCAAAGGGCGGCAGCGCCGTGCGCGTTATGCCGCAGGCAGCAGGATATTGTTGTCGGTGCTGTACTGGTAGTCGCGGAAGACGTGCTCGGCGCTGAGGATTTCGTAGCTGCCGTCGGCGTGGCGGACCGTGGTGTCCTTCAGCTTGTAGGTCAGATGGCCGCAGGTCCACAGATCGAAGTTGCGCATGTGGGT
>JACRPB010000341.1 GCA_016214175.1 Rhodocyclales bacterium | reverse complement strand
GGCGTTGGCGGTGATGTTGTAGCGCGCCAGTTCCTTCGCCGTGCTCTTGGTCATGCCAAGAATACCTGCCTTGGCCGCGCTGTAGTTGATCTGGCCTATGGTGCCGAGCACGCCGGCGGCCGAGGTGACGTAGATGATGCGGCCGTATTTGCGCTCCATCATGCCCGGCGCCACCGCCTGCACGCAGTTGAAGGCGCCGGTCAGATGTACGGCGATGACCTGGTCCCACTGCGGGGGCGTCATCTTGTGCAGCATCGCCGTGCGTGTGATGCCGGCGTTGTTCACCAGGATATCGACGCGGCCCCAGACCTGGGCGACTTCCGCCACCGCGGCCTCGACCTGTTCGCGCTGCGAAACGTCGCAGGCGACGCCCATGGCCTCGCCGCCGGCCGCGGCGATTTCCGCGGCCATGGCTTTCGCGGCGTCCAGATTCATGTCCACCACGGCGACCTTGGCGCCTTCCTTGGCATAGGCGCGCGCGATGGCTGCGCCTATGCCCTGGCCGGCGCCGGTGACGAAGGCAACCCGATCCTTGAGCTGCATCGCGTCAGGCTTTCGGCTTGGCCAGCACCTGTTGGGCGAAGGCCTCGTCGAATACCGCGCCCTCGGCGACGAGCTGGCGATACTTGATGAAGTCGATGACGTCCTTGCCGGTGGCCTTCTTGGCGTCGAAGGCGTTGAAGCCGAGCCAGGCTTCGTGGTTCATGTTGGCGGCCAGCCAGTGGCGGTTGGCAAGCTTCATCTGGTCCCAGAAGAACTTCTTCTTGGCGCGGATGCCGTCGATCGACTTCATCAGGCAGTGCGGAAACAGGTTGGTGAACTTCCACACCAGCTCATTCACGGCGGCGTCGAGCTTGCTGAAGTCGGTCGTGCATTGCGCCATCAATTCCTTGGCCGCCTTCACCTTGTCAGCGGCGACGGGTTCGCCATAGACCAGTTCGCCGTCATCGACGTAGGCATCCGTGCGCACCAGGGGATTGCGGACCCATTCGCCGTCCTTCTTCAGCACCGGCACGACCTTGGTGACGAGGTTCTTGGCGCGCATCTTGTAAGCGCTCCAGGTCTCGCAGGAGATGCAGTTGTACATCGCATCCTCCATGTTGAGCATCCAGGGCAGAAAGTCGGTCGAGCCGCCGTCGGGCGCGGAACCGTGCGTGGGACCGGCCTGGCCGAAGATGGCCATGTCGGAGGTGGCCGTGAGGTCGGTGGCCATGCCGATTTCCTGGCCGCCGGCGACGCGCATGCCGTTCACGCGGCAGATCACCGGCTTCTTGCAATTCAGGATGCCGTCCACCATGGCGTTGAAGAGGTCCATGTACTCGCCGTACTCGTTGGGACGCTTCGAGTAGTAGGCCGAGTATTCGGCGGTGTTGCCGCCGGTGCAGAAAGCCTTGTCGCCGACGGCGGTGAACACCACGGCGACCACTTCGCGGTCGCCCGAGGCGCGCTGGAAGCCGGCGATGACGCCCTTCACCATTTCGGTGGTGTAGGAGTTGTACTGGGCCGGATTGTTGAGAATGATCCAGGAGGCGAACAGCCCCGGTACGGTGTTGCCCTGCGGGTCCGTCACCGGCCGCTTCTCGTAGATGACGGTCGGCGCCTCGGTGCCGAAATGCTCGGTGCCGAGCAGTGCGTGATCCTTGAGTTCGTTGTCCCTGCGCAGCCATTCGAGCGCCATGATGATTCCTCCGTAAATTGTGGTCAGAAGTCCGGCGTCAGGATGACGCGCTTTTTGAGTTCGCCATGATGCGCCTGTTCGAAAACCTGTTCGATCTGGCTCATCGGCCGCAGTTCGACGAAAGGCGCAAGCTGGATGCGGCCGTCGAGGCACATTTCGAGCACGCCGGCGTATTTCTCCGGCGGGCAGCCCCAGGTGCCGATGATCTCGGCGTCGAAGGCCATCAGCTTCGACAGCATGTAGCTGGTAACGTCGGTGCCGTAGCCGACCACGATCAGCTTGCCGGTGAAGGAAAGCAGCCCCAGCGCCAGTTCCTGGCCCGGCTTGGTGCCGGTGACCTCGAAGATCTTCCAGCCGGTATTGGCGGTAAGTCCCTTCTCCTTGCAGTAGGCCTTGATGACCTCCTTCACTTCCTTGACGTTCTTGCCCTTGGGGTTGATGACGAAGTCGGCGCCGTAGCCCGTCATCATTTGCAGCTTCTCTTCGTTGATGTCGATGCCGATCACGGCCGCGGCACCCATGCCCTTGGCCGTCTGCACCATGAAGCTGCCGACGCCGCCGGCAGCGCCGATGACGATCACCTTGTCGCCGGCCTTGACCTCGGCGCGCAGCCCGGCCTGGTAGGGCGTGGTTACGGCATCGGCAACCACCGACAGGTGTTCGAGCGGCGTGTTGCCGCGATCGCCGACGAAGCACAGATACTTGGCGCCGCAGACGATGTGGCTGGAGAAGCCACCGTAAATACCCATGGAATTGCCGGGCATCTTCTGCGCCAGGCAGCGGTTGCCGCGGCCGGTGTGGCACAGCTCGCATTCGCCGCAGGGAATCACGGCCGGCACGATGACTTCCTTGCCGATCAGGGCCGCATCGCCGCCGACGATGACGCCGCTGATCTCGTGGCCGAGCGACAGCGGCGGCTTCTGGTCCGTCGGCACGCCCATGTAGAAATAGGACAAGTCGGTGTGGCAGACGCCGCAGCCGGCAATCTTGATGACGACATCGCCGGCGGCGAGCGTCGGCATCGGAATGCGGGTCTTGAGAAGCTTGCCCGGCTCGGTCATCTGCCAGGTGTCGATGAATTCTGGAATCACGTTGATCTCCCGTTAAGTTATTTACTTGTCCTGCCACACCGGCTTGCGCTTTTCGATGAAGGCGGCGAGGCCTTCCTTGGCATCGGCGGTAGCCATCAATTCCTTCAGGTACAACTGCTCGACGTGGAACAGCGCCTCGTAGAACGGCCGCGTCGCGGCCTCCTTCACGGCGCGCTTGGTGTGCACCAGCGCGACGCGCGACAGCGAGGTGAACTTTTCCAGGTACTTGGCGACGTCGGCGGCGAAGCTCTCCTTCGGGAACACGCGGTTCACCAGGCCCAGGCTCTGAGCCTCGCGCGCATCGATGATATCGCCGCTCAACATGAGTTCCATGACCTTGGTCATCGGCAGCAGGCGCGGCAGAATGATCGCGGCGATCGGCGGGAAGACGCCGAGCTTGATCTCGGGCTGGCCGAGCTTGGCGTTCTCGGAGGCCACCACCATGTCGCAGGCGATCGCCAGTTCGCAGCCGCCGCCCAGCGCCGGGCCGTTCAAGGCCGCCACGGTCGGGATCGGCAGGGTCAGCAGGCGCTTGAGGATGCCGTGGAAGACGTCGATCATCTCGACCACCTTGTCCGGCGTGTGGTCGATCACGTCCACGCCCGAGGAGAAGGTCTTCTCGCCCGCACCGGTGATCACCAGCGCCTTCGCCGTCTTGTCCTCCATCAGGAGATCCAGCGCGGAATTGATCTCGCGCATGGTCGCAATGTCGAGCACGTTGTAAGGCGGGCGGTTGATGGTCAGCGTCGCCAGGCTGGCCGAGACGCCGTAGGTGATGAATTTGAAGTCGCTCATTTCGCTTTCCAGTACAGGTTGTTGTCCGTTGCGCCGGCACCTGGGATCAGGTGCGCCCGCCATCCCGATTGGGTAGAAGGATCTTCCTCGCCATTGCCGTCGCCTCCTTCAGCCCGCGGTTACATCATGAACCATACTGCGCATAGGAATCGCAGTATGGGCTAAAGTTCCCTCATGGTCAATGGGTCTATGCAATATACTTCAATCCTTTCTCGCCCAACCGGAGGCATTTATATTCAATGCGTTATTTGATTACATTAGTAAATTCGTCAGGTATTGATAACAAATGCTTGCTATTGTTTCGCCAAACATGCATGATAGTGCATCATCGAACTGCTGCCGCGATCCCAGAACATCGGACCGGAACGCGGCCTGAGAGAGGAGTGAAGAAATGCGGTACGGAGAAATAGGTTTCGATTTGGAAGTGAATCTTTCCCGCGGCAGCGTCGACCGCGTGGCGACCGATCCGAAGGATACCGAGCTCTACCTCGGCGGCCTCGGCACCAATGCCAAGATCATGTGGGAACGGGTGCCGGCGGAGACGGAGGCCTTTTCCGAAGACAACCTGCTGATCTTCAGCACCGGTCTGCTCTGCGGCACGGGGGCGCCCGGCTGCAACCGCACCATCGTGTCGACGATTTCGCCGCAGACCAAGCTGATGGCCTATTCGATGATGGGGGGCTTCTGGGCGCCCGAATTGAAATATGCCGGCTATGACAAATTGATCATCAGCGGCAAGTCGGAAGAACTCGTCTACCTCTGGATCAACAACGACAAGGTCGAGATCCGCGACGCTTCGCACCTGAAGGGCCTCGGCGCCACCGAG
>JACRPB010000340.1 GCA_016214175.1 Rhodocyclales bacterium | reverse complement strand
CGACAAGGCCAGTGCGCGGCGGGTGGCGATGGCGGCGGGCGTGCCGGTGATTCCCGCGACCGAAGTGCTGGGCGACGACTTTGCCCAGATCAGGAAGGCTGCCGAGCAGATCGGCTATCCGCTGATGCTGAAGGCGAGCTGGGGCGGCGGCGGCCGCGGCATGCGCGTCATCGAAACCGAAGCCCAGCTCGAAGAGCAGGTCGCGGCCGGCAAGCGCGAGGCGCTGGCCGCCTTCGGCAACGGCGAGGTCTACCTCGAAAAGCTGGTGCGTCGCGCGCGCCACGTCGAAGTGCAGGTGATGGGCGATAGCCACGGCAACCTGATCCATTTGTTCGAGCGCGACTGCTCGGTGCAGCGCCGCAACCAGAAGGTGGTCGAGCGCGCGCCGGCGCCCTACCTCGACGACGTCCGCCGCGCCGCGCTGTGCGAGTCGGCGCTCAAGCTCTGCCGCAAGGTCGGCTACACCCACGCCGGCACCGTCGAATTCCTGATGGACGCCGACAACGGCGAGTTCTATTTCATCGAGGTCAATCCGCACATCCAGGACGAGCATACGGTGACCGAGGAAGTGACCGGCGTCGACATCGTCAAGGCGCAGATCCAGATCAGCCAGGGGGCGAAGATCGGCGACGTCGAGTCGGGCATTCCGGCCCAGGCCGACGTGCGCCTCAACGGCCACGCGCTGCAATGCCGTGTCACCACCGAAGATCCGGAGAAGGGTTTCGCGCCCGACTACGGCCGCATCACCGCCTATCGCAGCGCCGCCGGCTTCGGCATCCGTCTCGACGCCGGCACCGCCTACAGCGGCGCCATCATCACGCCCTTCTTCGATTCGCTACTGGTCAAGGTCACGGCCTGGGGCCACGATCCGGCCGAGGCCATCGTGCGCATGGACCGCGCGCTGCGCGAATTCCGCATCCGCGGCCTGTCCAGCAACCTGCAATTCCTCGAAAACGTCATACGCCACCCGCAATTTCTCAAGGGCGAGTGCATTACGCGCTTCATCGACGACACGCCGGACCTGTTCCGCTTCCCGGTGCGGCGCGACCGCGCCACGCGCCTGCTGCGCTTCATCGGCGACGTGTCGGTGAACGGCAATCCGGAAATGAAGGGGCGCAAGAAGCCGGAGCATGCCTTGGCGCCGGCGATGAAGCCGAAGCGCGGCGGCAGCGGCGACATTCCGGCCGGCACGCGCGACCGCCTGCTCGCCCTCGGTCCCGCCGGCTTCGCCAAGTGGCTGCGCGCCAATCCGCAGGTGATGCTGACCGACACCAGCATGCGCGATGCCCACCAGTCGCTGTTCGCGACGCGCATGCGCACGCGCGACATGATCGACATCGCGCCCTATTACGCGCGCCTCTTGCCCAACCTGCTGTCGCTCGAATGCTGGGGCGGTGCCACCTTCGACGTGGCGATGCGCTTCCTCAAGGAAGACCCGTGGCAGCGGCTCGCCGACTTGCGCGCGCGGGTGCCGAACATCCCGTTCCAGATGCTGCTGCGTTCGGCCAATGCCGTCGGCTACGCCAACTATCCCGACAACGTCGTGCAGTTCTTCATTCGCCAGGCGGCGCAGTCGGGCGTGGATATCTTCCGCGTCTTCGATTCGCTGAACTGGGTGGACAACATGCGCGTGGCGATGGACGCGGTGATCGAGGCCGGCGGCGTCTGCGAAGGCGCGATCTGCTACACCGGCGACATCTTCGACGCCAAGCGGCCGAAGTTCGACCTCAAGTATTACGTGACCATGGCCAAGCAGCTCGAAAAGGCCGGCGCGCACATCCTCGGCATCAAGGACATGGCAGGCGTTTGCCGCCCGCGCGCCATCCGCACGCTGGTGCAGGCGCTGCGCGACGAGATCGAGCTGCCGATCCACTTTCACACCCACGACACCTCGGGCATTGCCGCGGCCTCGGTGCTGGCGGCGGTGGAAGCGGGCATCGACGCCGTCGACGGCGCGCTCGACTCGCTCTCCGGCCTTACCTCGCAGCCCAATCTCACGTCGATCGCCGACGCCCTGGCCGGCACTGCCTTTGCGCCGGACGTCGATTGCGACGCCATGCGCGAACTCTCCGATTACTGGGAAGGCGTGCGCCGCTTTTACGCGCCCTTCGAGGCCGACATCCGCGCCGGAACCTCCGACGTCTATCGCCACGAAATGCCCGGCGGCCAATACACGAACCTGCGCGAACAGGCGCGGGCGATGGGGCTCGAACATCGCTGGCCCGAGGTCTCGCGCGCCTATGCCGACGTGAACCGGCTGTTCGGCGACATCGTCAAGGTGACGCCGACCTCCAAGGTGGTCGGCGACATGGCGCTGTTCATGGTCGCCAACGACCTGACGCCGGCCGAAGTGGAAGATCCGGCGCGCGACGTCGCCTTCCCCGAATCGGTGGTGTCGCTGTTCAAGGGCGAACTCGGTCGCCCGCCCGAGGGCTTCCCGCAGGCGTTGTCCGACAAGATTCTGCAGGGCAAGAAGCCGCTCGCCGACCGTCCCGGCAAGGGGCTGGCGGCGGTCGATCTCGAAGCCGAACGCGCCAAGGCCGAAAAGGCCGTCGGCCGCCATCTGAACGACAACGATCTGGCGTCCTACCTGATGTATCCGAAGGTGTTCGCCGAGTTTGCGGCCCACCACAGCCACTACGGCGATGTCGCCCTGCTGCCGACGCCGGTGTTCTTCAACGGGCTGGAGCAGGGCGAAGAAATCGCGGTGGACATCGACGCCGGCAAGGCGCTGGTAGTGCGCCTGCAAGGTAGCGCCGACATCGTCGACGACGAAGGCGAAGGCGTCAAACTGTTCTTCGAACTCAACGGCCAGCCGCGCATGGTGCGCGTCGCCAAGGCCGGCGCCGGCGGCGTGCGCCATGCGCGGCTCAAGGCCGAGGACGGCAACCCCGACCACGTCGGCGCGCCGATGCCCGGCAGCGTAGTCACCGTCTCGGTGAAGGCCGGCCAGAAGGTGCATCGCGGCGATCCGCTGGTCTCGATCGCGGCCATGAAAATGGAAACCGTGGTGCGCGCCGAGCGCGACGGCGCCGTGGCGGAAGTCCATGTCGTGCCGGGTATGGCGGTGAGTCCGAAGGATCTGCTGGTGAAGCTCGCGCCCGCGGCGTAACGGCCGGCACATCGATTCGTGGTCGGCGGTATTCGAAGGCGATATCAGCGAGCGGGGCAAGGCGGGTTGCTACCCGTCTGAGTTCTCGCTTTCGAGCAGATAGCTCCTGATGACGTCGAGCGAGGAGACGAAACCCTGCACGGTGTCGTTTTTCGAGACGACGAGATGATGAATGCCGTAGCCCACCATGAGGCCGGCCGCCTCCGCGACCGGCGTTTCCGGGCTGACTTCGATCGCCTTGTAGCCGCAAATTTCCCAGGCTTGTACCGTCTTGGCGTTGTTACGCGCGGCGTGAAGACGGTTGATGTCTTTCAAGCTGATGACGCCGAAGCAATCGCCTTTCTCCGGATCCATGACCGGTACCGACGACAGCTTGTGCGCGTTCAGAACCGCCTCGACGCTATCGATACTGTCGGCCATATTGACGGTAACCGGACAGGCATGCATGACGTCGGCCATAGTCGCATTCATGATCGCGTTCTTCCATCTATCGCTTCCAATGGTGCGGAAGCGGGGCGTGACTCCCCTGCGTGGCTAACTGCATGCCGCAGCGACGTCTGCGGCGCGTCGCACGATGAGCGACAGTTCGTGGTGACCCCTATTGTCGAGCACGTTGAAGAAAAGTTCGCTGGCGATGTCTTCCCCGTCATCAGCGACCGCGCGAAACTGGCGGCCGATACGGCACAGAAAACGTAGCCGCGGGTTGGGTTGGCCGTTCGGCATCAGATCCATCTCGGCAAGTTGCGGCAGCAGCTTGGAAACGTGCCGCCGCAGCAGGTCGCTGCGGCGGCACTTGAACAGCGTTTCGCACGCATCGTTGCAGTCGCAGACCACGCCGCGATCGTCGAGCGTCAAGGCCGCGAACTCCTTCGTGGCGGCTGCCGATGTGCTCACTGGGGTACCCTCCCCCCAGCCCCCTCCCCGGAGGGGGTGACGGGTGTTCGCCGCTGCGCGGCTCCGGTGGCTGACTGGCGCCCCTTGGGGCGGCCCTGCGGGACGCTCATGGATTCCTCCGTGCTGCAAATTCCGCCTCGGCGGCCAGCCAGTCGTCGAGGTCCTGGCCGGGAAGAAAGCCACGCGCCTCTGCCTTGAAGTAGGCTGCGGTGGCGATGTGGTCGTTGCGGTGCTCGTCGTCGCGGGCGGGCGCGCCCTGCGTGCTGCCACCGGACGTCGCCTTGCCGTTGCCGGTGCGCTTCGTTGACGCTTTCATGGGAGACTCCTGAGGGGTGATGGGGCGAGGCCTTGCCGGTCGCATGAATCTACGCCGCGAGCCGGGATGCAGAAATACGTGCGAGCGCGTAAGGGCTTGCCCGTATAGAGTTTATGGGCATTGACGCGGACGCGGCGATGTCTTACGGTGCAAGTTCGCATATCGTCCCAATACGCCGAGAATTCAGATGGACGTAGTCATCGCGCCGACCATTGCACCGAGCATGCCATTGGCTTGTCGCGGGGCCGGCGCGCCCGCGCTGCGTGCGATCGTCGTGCGACGCGGAGGCCGGGCGTTGTCGGCAGCGGCGCGGACATGATGCAACTGATCCCTTTCTGGCTGTTGATGGCGGTGCTCGCTGCGGTCGGCCTGGTGCTGGCGCTCGTGTATATCGAGCACAAACGAATCACGGCGGTGCGCTCGCAAATGGACGATCAGTTGCGCAAGCTTTCGCTCGCGGTCGAACAGAGTCCGGTCAGCATCCTGATTACCGACCTCGACGGCAGCATCGAGTATGTCAATCCGGCGTTCAGCGTCGTTTCGGGGTATTCGGCTGCGGAAGCCTTGGGCCACAACCCACGCATCCTCAAGTCCGGACGGACGCCGCCGGAAACCTATGTGGCGGTCTGGGCCACGATCACTGCCGGAAACGTCTGGCGCGGCGAATTCGTCAATCGCCGCAAGGATGGTACGGAATACTTCGAAGCCGTCACCATCTCTCCGCTGCGCGGGTCGGACGGGAAGATCAGCCATTACGTGGGTATTCAGGCCGACATCACCGAACTCAAGCGCGCGCTAGCCGAACTGCGCTCGAGCGAAGAGCGCCTGCTCCTGGCCAAATCCGCCGCCGGGCTGGCGATCTTCGATCGCGACATCTACGGCGGCGGCTTCGCCTGGGACCAGCGCGCGCGGGAGCTGTGGGGCGTGGGGCCGGAAGAGCAGGTCTCGTTCGCCACGTTCATCGAAGGCATCCATCCCGACGATCGCGCGGCCACGCTCGCCGCCATCGACGGCGCGCTCGACCCCCGCGGCAACGGCGAATATCGCGCCGAATACCGAGTGGTCAGCCGCAAGGACGGCTGCGTGCGCGACGTCGCGGCCAACGGGCAGGCATTCTTCGCCGACGGCAAGGCCATCCGCATCGTCGGCACGCTCAAGGACGTCACAGCGCAGAAGCGGCTGGAGAAGGAGTTACGCGAGCAGCGCGGCGAAATGGAACTGCTCGGCAAACAGCAGGTGGCGGCACAAACCGCGGCGGCGATCGCGCACGAATTGAACCAGCCGCTGGTCTCGATTTCGGCCTATAGCGAGGCGGCGTTGCGCATGCTGCGCGGCGGTACCAAAAGCCCGGAGAAACTCGTGCGTGCCCTCGAAGGCGCTGCCGCACAAGCGCAGCGCGCGGGACGGACGCTGCACGATCTGCTCGACTTTCTGCATCGCGGCGCCGCCGCCACGGAAGCGGTCGACCTCAACGACGTCGTGCGCGAGGCGCTCGCCATCGCCGAGGAAAACAGCTATGGGGACTTCGTCCCGGTGCTGGAACTGGAGGCCGGCATGCGGCCGGTGCTGGCAAATCGTCTTCAATTGCAGAAGATTTTGGTCAATCTCCTGCATAACGGCATCGACGCCATGCGCGCCGCCGGCGTGTCGATGGGCGCGATCACGATCACGGTGCGCGGCCTGGCGGACGAAAACCTGGCGCAGGTGACGGTACGGGATAGCGGCCGCGGTCTCGATGCCGATACGGCGCATCGCATTTTCGAGCCTTTCTTCACCACCAAGACCGACGGCATCGGTCTCGGACTGGCGATCAGCCGCGCGCTCATCGAGGCGCACGGCGGCCAGCTCTGGGCCGATCCGCAAGCGGACGCCGGCGCCATGTTCCACTTCACCTTGCCCTTCGCCCCATGAACCACAGGCCGACGGTATTCGTGGTCGACGACGATCCGGCAGTGCGGGATTCGCTGACCCTGCTGCTCGAACAGGACGACCTCGCCGTCGAAACCTTCGCCAGCGCCGAAGCCTTTCTGGCCGCGTGCCGGCCGGCGCCGTGCGCCTGCGCCGTTTTCGACCTCAACATGCCGGGCATGGACGGTTTGCAGCTTCAGGCCGAACTGGCGAAGCGCGGCATTGTGCTGCCGGTCATCTTTCTCACCGGCCATGGCGACGTCCCCAAGAGCGTGCGTGCCATGAAAGCCGGCGCGGTCGACTTCCTGCTCAAGCCGGTCACCGGCGGCGCGCTGATCGAGAGCGTGCGGGCGGCGCTGGCCGCGAGCGCACGACTCAGCGTGCAGTCCGAAGAGAATCAGTCTGCCGCTGCGCGCGTCAATAGCCTGACGGAGCGCGAGCGCGAGGTGATGGCGCTGGTGGTCGAAGGCTTGCTCAACAAGGAAATCGCGCGGCGCCTGG
>JACRPB010000349.1 GCA_016214175.1 Rhodocyclales bacterium | reverse complement strand
TCGGCGATTCTCGGCATTCACGCCACTAAGGAGCGCCCGGTGGTCGAGAACGGCCAGATCGTCATCCGCCCGATCAACTATCTCGCCATGTCCTACGACCACCGCATCATCGACGGCCGCGAAGCCGTGCTCGGTCTGGTGACCATGAAGGAAGCGCTGGAAGATCCCGCGCGTCTTTTGCTCGACATCTAAGGGAACCTACAACATGGCGAACAAGCAATTCGACGTCGTCGTCATCGGCGCCGGTCCCGGCGGTTATGTGGCGGCGATTCGCGCCGCGCAACTCGGTTTCTCGACCGCCTGCGTCGAGTCCGAGGCCTACGCCGATCCCAAGGGCGAGGTCCGCCTCGGCGGCACTTGCCTCAACGTCGGCTGCATTCCGTCGAAGGCGTTGCTGCGGTCCTCGGAGCTTTACGACGAAGCCACCCACGCCTTCGTCATGCACGGCATCTCGGCCGAGGGCGTCAAGATGGACGTCGGCACCATGATCCGGCGCAAGGACAACATCGTCACCCAGCTCACCGGCGGCATCAAGGGCCTGTTCAAGAAGAACAAGGTGACGTTGCTGGCCGGGCTCGGCAGCTTCGCCGGGCGCGAAAACGAGCTGTGGCAGGTCGCGGTAACGGGCAAGGACGGCAAGAGCGAAGTGGTCGACGCCAAGCACGTCATCGTTGCCACCGGCTCCAGCCCGCGGCACCTCGACGGCATCCCCGTGGACAACAAGCTCATCTGCGACAACGTCGGCGCTCTCGCTTTCGACGCCGTGCCCAAGCGCCTCGGCGTCATCGGCGCCGGCGTCATCGGCCTCGAACTGGGCTCGGTGTGGAAGCGCCTCGGCGCCGAGGTCACCATCCTCGAAGCGCTGCCCGACTTCCTCGGCGGCGCCGACGCGGCGGTGACCAAGGAAGCCTGGAAGATCTTTACCCAGAAGCAGGGCCTCAAGATCAACCTCGGCGTCAAGATCCATTCCGTCAAGCAAGGCAAGAAGGGCATCACCCTCGAATACGACATGGGTGACGGTGCCTTCACCCTCGAAGTCGACCGCCTGATCGTGTCCGTCGGCCGCGTCCCCAACCCGGCCGGCCTCGGCGCCGAGCACGTCGGGCTCAAGCTCGACGAGCGCGGCCGCATCGAGGTCAACGACCACTGCCAGACCAATCTCGATAACGTCTGGGCCGTCGGCGACGTCATTCGCGGCCCGATGCTGGCGCACAAGGGCATGGAGGAGGGCGTGATGGTGGCCGAACTGATCGCCGGCCAGGCCGGCCACGTCAATTACGATGCCATTCCCTACGTCATCTACACCCATCCCGAGATCGCCTGGGTCGGCAAGACCGAGCAGCAACTGAAGAACCTGGGCGTCGACTACCGCGCCGGCCAGATTCCGTTCGCCGCCAACGGCCGTGCGCTGGGCCAGGGCGACACCACCGGCTTCGTCAAGATGCTGGCGGACGCCAAGACCGACCAAGTGCTGGGCGTACACGTGATCGGGGCCAACGCCTCCGAGCTGATCGCGGAAGCCGTGACGGCGATGGAGTTCGGCGCCGCGTCGGAAGACATCGCGCGCATCTGCCACGCCCACCCGACGCTGTCGGAAGTGATGCACGAGGCTGCGCTGGCGGTCGACAAGCGGCCGCTGCACTTCTAGTAGAATCGCGGCGTCCAGAATATGGGGCGGCGGGGCAACCCGGCCGCCCCTTCTTATGCCCCACCGACTCCTCAACGTTCCCAAGCTCGGCATGATCGAGGGCTTCGAGCGCGCCCTGCGCGAACGCGGCATCGTCGCCGACGAAGCGCAGAATGCGGCGGCCGAGCGCCTGCAAGCGTTCTACGACGGCCTCATCGCCTTCAAGGCGGCGCGGCGCACGGCCTGGCGCAAGCTGCTGGTGCATCCGGAACTGCCCAAGGGCGTCTGGTTCTGGGGCGGCGTCGGCCGCGGCAAGAGCTTTCTCATGGAATGCTTCTTCGCCGCCGTGCCCTACCAGAGAAAGCGCCGCGTGCATTTCCATGCCTTCATGCGCGAAATCCACGAACGCCTGCAAAGCCTCAAGCACGAGGCCGATCCGCTCTCCAAGGTGGCGGCGCTGGTGGCGAAGGAAACGCGCCTGATGTGCTTCGACGAATTTCACGTTTCCGACATCGCCGACGCCATGATCCTCGGGCGCCTGATGGAAGCGCTGTTCGATGCCGGCGTGCTGTTCTGCATCACCTCGAATTACGCGCCGGACGGCCTCTACCCGCACGGCCTGCAACGCGAACGCCTGCTGCCGACCATCGCCCTGCTCAACGACCGGCTCGACGTCGTCAAGATCGACGCCGGCGTCGACTACCGGCTGCGCGCCCTGGAGCAGGCCGATATCTATCACGTGCCGGCGGATGAAACGGGCGAGGAACTGCTGAGGAACACCTTCGCCCAGGTTGCCCACGGTGCCGGCCATGCGCGCCCGATTCGCGTGCTCGACCGCGACATTCCGGTGATCCATCGCGCGCCGGGCGTCGCCTGGTTCGACTTCGCCACGCTCTGCGGCGGCCCGCGCTCGCAGAACGACTACCTGGAACTGGCGCACGGCTTCCACACCGTGTTCCTGTCGCGCGTGCCGCAGATGGATGCGACGCGGGCATCCGAAGCGCGGCGCTTCACCTGGCTGGTCGACGTCTTCTACGACCATCGCGTCAAGCTGGTGCTGACGGCGCAGAGTGCGGCCGAAGCGCTCTACACCGACGGTCCGCAGGCCGCGGAATTCCAGCGCACGGTGTCGCGCCTGATCGAGATGCGCTCGCACGAATATCTTGCCAGTGCGCACCGGCGCTACGAGACCCACGAACCCGCTCAGGGCACGAGTACCGCCGCGCCCTGAAGCCGTCCGCCGCGCAGGTCGGCGAGCGCGGCATTGGCCGCGTCAAGCGGATAGCGCGTCACCGCGGTCTTGATGGCGATGCTTTCGGTCAGGG
Organism: Rhodocyclales bacterium; assembly: GCA_016214175.1. Lineage (GTDB taxonomy): Bacteria > Pseudomonadota > Gammaproteobacteria > Burkholderiales > Rhodocyclaceae > Nitricoxidireducens. The sequence continues at coordinate 4,421 of JACRPB010000349.1, read as the reverse complement.
CGAAGAACTCCGCGCCGTCGCGGCGCGTCAGGTTGGCGACCGATCGCACACTGCGCTCGCCCCAGAGGATGGCATAGGGAAAGGCCGGAATGTCGCTCATGTGGATGCCGGCGCAGACGACAGAGCCGCCCTTGGCGACCGCGCGCAGCGCGACCGGCACGAGGGCGCCGACCGGCGCAAAAATCAGCGCGGCGTCGAGCGCCTGCGGCGGCAGCGCTTCCGCGTCGCCGGCCCAGCCGGCGCCGAGAGACAGCGCAAACGCCTGGCTGGCGGTGTCGCCGCGGCGCGTGAAGGCATAGACCTCGCGCCCCTGCTGTACCGCCACCTGACAGACGATGTGCGCGGCGGCGCCGAAGCCGTAGATGCCGAGGCGGCGGCCGTCGCCGGCCATGCGCAGGGCGCGGTAGCCGATTAGTCCGGCGCACAGCAGCGGCGCGAGCGCGGCCGCATCGGCGGCGTCCGGCAGCGCAAAGCAATAGCGCACGTCCGCCAGCGTATGCGTGGCGTAGCCGCCGTCGATCTGGTAGCCGGTGAAGCGCGCGTCGTCGCAGAGATTCTCGCGACCGGCGCGGCATTGCGCGCACGTGCCGCAACTCCAGCCCAGCCACGGCACGCCGACGCGCTGGCCGACGTGCAGGCCTTGCGTCGCGCTGCCCAGTGCCGCAATGCGGCCGACGATTTCGTGACCCGGCACGATCGGGTAGCGGATGGCGGGCAGTTCGCCGTCGAGCAGATGCAAGTCGGTACGGCAGACGCCGCAGGCTTCCACCGCGATCAGCGCCTGCCCCGCCGTCGGCTGCGGCAGCGGCCGTTCCACCGGCGACAGCGCTTGTCCGGGCGCGAGCAATTGCATGGCGCGACATACACTCATTGATCGATAGTATGTGATGTCGTGAAAAAAATGTTGATGCGGCGCGAGTGGACTTTTCCGCGAAAGCTTCGTTTAGAATCGGCCACGAAGCTACAGGGAGGACGAGCATGCTCCAAGTCGGTCACGCGGCGCCGGATTTCAGTTTGCCGGATGCCGATATGGAACTCTTCGATTTCGCGTCGTTGCGCGGCAAGCAGCACGCGGTATTGTTCTTCTATCCCAAGGACGGCACGCCTTACTGCACGCAGGAAGCCATCGAGTTTTCCGACCACGAAGAGGAATTCCAGCGCATCGGCGCGGTCATCATCGGCATCTCGCGCGACGACTGTCTTTCCCATGCCGACTTCGCGGACAAGCACGGCATTTCGGTGCGTCTGCTCTCCGACATCGACGGCAAGGTCGGGCATCTGTACGGCGTCTATCACTATCGCGAACACGAAGGCCACAAGCGCCTGCACGTCGTGCGCTCGACCTTCGTCATCGACAAGCAGGGCATCGTGCGCCACGCGTTTTACGACGTGACGCCGAAGGGACACGCGGCGGAAATTTTTCAGATCGTCAAAGGACTCAATCACTCATGCAAATCGGCAAAGACTCCGTCGTGACTCTGGCCTACCGCGTCACCGACGTGGACGGCAATCTCGTGGACGAGGGCGCCGAGCCGCTCGTCTATCTTCACGGCGGCTACGGCGGCATCTTCGGCAAGATCGAGGAAACGCTGCAAGGCACCGGCGTCGGCGACAAGTTCGAAGTGCGCCTCGAACCGGAAGACGCGTTCGGCGATTACGACGCCGAACTGGTGATGGTCGAGCCGCGCAATCTCTTTCCCGACAACATCGAAGTCGGCATGCAGTTCGAGCGTGCCGGCGAAGAAGGTGAAGACGAGGAAGACGAGCTCTACACCATCACCGACATCGCCGACGACAAGGTCGTCGTCGACGGCAACCACCCGCTCGCCGGCATGGCGCTGGTGTTCTCATGCACGGTGACGGAAGTGCGCGTGGCCTCGGCCGAAGAGATATCGCACGGGCACGTTCATGCACCCGGCGGGCATCACCACCACTGACTGAGCCGCCGTCAGGGCCGCGACGCAAAGCAGCGCGCGCGGCATTTCATTCCGCAAGCTTCTTCAGCACATAAAGCCGATCGAGCGCCTCGCGCGGACTGAGCGCGTCGGGATCGATATCGCGCAGCGCGTCAACGGCCGGATGCGGCGCCGCCTCCACCGGCGGCGGCAACGCGGCGAAGAGGTCCGGCTGCGGACCGGCCGCGACTTCCCGGTTCTCCAGTCGCGCCAGATGACGCTTGGCGTCGCGTACCACGGCGCCGGGAATGCCCGCCAGAGAGGCGACCTGGATGCCGTAGCTCTGCGAGGCCGGTCCTTCCTCGACGGCGTGCATGAAGACGATCTTGTGGCCGTGCTCGACCGCGTCGAGATGGACGTTGGCGCACTCCGGATAGTCCTGGCTCAAGCGCGTCAATTCGAAGTAGTGCGTGGCGAACAGCGTATACGCGCGGTTCCTCTCGATCAGATGGCGGGCGATGGCGAAGGCCAGCGCCAGGCCGTCGAAGGTCGAGGTGCCGCGGCCGATCTCGTCCATCAGCACCAGGCTCTTGTCGGTGGCGCCGTGAAGGATGGCGGCCGCCTCGGTCATTTCGACCATGAAGGTGGAGCGTCCCGAAGCGAGGTCGTCGGCGGCGCCGATGCGCGTGTAGATGGCGTCGAGCGGACCGAGGCGGCAGCGCGTCGCCGGCACGAAGCTGCCGCAGTGGGCGAGCAGGGCGATCAGCGCCACTTGCCGCATGTAGGTCGACTTTCCGCCCATGTTGGGACCGGTGATCAACAGCAGCTTGCGCGTCGTGGCGAGGCGGGCGTCGTTGGCGATGAATGCACCCAACTGCGCATCGATCTGGCGCTCGACGACCGGATGGCGGCCGCCGTCGATCTCGATCGCGGCCTCGTTGCAGAACTCCGGCGGCGCATAGTCGTGGCGCGCGGCGGCCTCGGCGAAGGCGGCGAGGCCGTCGGCCAGGGCCAGGGCGCGGGCGATGCGTTGCAAGTCGGAGATCCAGGCGGCGAGCGCGTCCAGCAGTTCGTCGTAGAGCCGCTTCTCCAGCGCCAGGGCGCGCTCGTTGGCGGACAGCGCCTTGTCCTCGAAGCTCTTGAGTTCGGGCGTGATGTAGCGCTCGGCGTTCTTCAGCGTCTGGCGGCGGCGGTAGTCGTCGGGAATCTTCTCGACGTGGGCGTGAGTGACCTCGATGTAGAAGCCATGCACCTTGTTGAATTCGACCTTGAGACTACCGATGCCGGTGCGTTCGCGTTCGCGCGCTTCGAGGTCGACGAGGAAGGCGCCGCAGTTCGATTGCAGGGCGCGCAACTCGTCGAGCTCGGCCGAGTAGCCGTCGGCCATGACCCCGCCTTCGCGCAGCATCGACGCCGGTTCCGGCGCCACGGCGCGGGCGAGCAGGGCGTGGCAGTCGGGCGGTGCGGCAAGATCGGCGGCGATGTGCGTCAGCAGCGGCGCCTGCACCCGGCCGAGCGCGGCGACGATCTGCGGCAGGCCGGCCAGGGTGTCGCGCAACGACGAGAGATCGCGCGGGCGCGCGTTCTTGAGCGCGATGCGCGCGGTGATGCGCTCGACGTCGGCGACGGCCTTCAGCGCCTGGCGCACCTGCGGCAGGACGCCGTCGCCGTTTGTGCCCAGGAGTTCGGCCACCGCCGCATGGCGCGCGGCGGCTGCGCTGCGCTCGGCCAGCGGGTGATGCAGGCAGTGGCGCAGCCAGCGCGAGCCCATGCCGGTGAGGCAGGTGTCGAGCAGCGAGAGCAGGGTCGGCGCCGGCTGGCCGCGCAGGGTCTCGCTGATTTCGAGATTGCGCCGCGTCGCGGCGTCGAGGCGCAGATAGTCGCCGTCGTCCTCGGCGACGAGGGCGGTGACATGGGCGAGCGCCTGCATTTGCGTGGCGCGCGCATAGCCGAACAGGGCGCCGGCGGCGGCGAGCGCGAGCGGCGCGCCGTCGATGCCGAAGCCGGCGAGATCGCGCGTGCCGAAGTGGCCGCAGAGGTCGCGCTCCGCCGCGGCGGCGTCGAAATGCCAGTCCGGCAGGCGCTTGACGATGCCGGCGGCAGCGAGTTCGCGGCGCTGCCCGTCCGCCAGCAGCAGTTCGGCCGGGCGCAGGCGTTCGAGCTGCGCCGGCAGGGCGGCCAGCGGCGCTTCGAGCAGGCGGAAGTCGCCGCTGGCGAGATTGAGCCAGGCCAGGCCCATGCGCTCGCGTTCCACGCTCAGCGCGGCGAGCAGGCTGTCCGATTTTTCGTCGAGCAGGTTGGCGTCGGTCAGCGTCCCCGGCGTCACGATGCGCGCGACGGCGCGTTCCACCGGCCCTTTCGCGGTGGCCGGATCGCCGATCTGCTCGCAGATCGCCACCGATTCGCCCAGCTTCACGAGCTTGGCCAGGTATTGCTCGACGGCGTGATAGGGCACGCCGGCCATCGGAATGGACCGTCCCGCCGACTGGCCGCGTGCCGTCAGCGTGATGTCGAGCAATCGCGCCG
>JACRPB010000348.1 GCA_016214175.1 Rhodocyclales bacterium | reverse complement strand
TCTCGTACTTGTCCGGCAGCGATTCGATGAAGTCGTGGATGTGGGCGGCGCGCGCGGCGGCGATCACTTCCTCCGGCGACGCCGTCGGCCGGCCGTACTGGATGTTGTAGAGAATCGTGTCGTTGAACAGCACCGTGTCCTGCGGCACGATGCCGATGGCGGCGCGCAAGGACGCCTGGGTGAGCCGGCGCGTATCGCTGCCGTCGATGCGGATGGCGCCGGCGCCGACGTCGTAGAAGCGGAACAGCAGCCGCGCCAGCGTGCTCTTGCCCGAGCCGCTGTGGCCGACCACCGCCAGCGTCTTGCCGGCGGGGATGGCGAAATCGACGTCGAACAACACCTGGCGCTTCGGGTCGTAGCTGAAGCCGACGTGCTCGAAGCGCACGGCGCAGGGGCTCGTCGCGGCGAGCGGACGCGCGTCGGGCGCATCCTGGATTTCGCGGTTCTGTTCGAGCAGGTTGAACAGGCGCTCGATGTCGGTCAGCGACTGGCGGATCTCGCGGTAGAGCACGCCGAGGTGGTTGAGCGGCATGTAGAGCTGGATCAGGAAGGCGTTGACCAGCACGATGTCGCCGACGGTCATGCTGCTATCGGCGACGCCGACCGCGGCGCGCCACATCATCAGGCTGACGCCGACGGCGATGATCGCGGCCTGGCCGAGGTTGAGGTAGGAGAGCGAGATCTGGCTCCTGACCATCGCCGACTCCCACTTCACCATGTGCTGGTCGTAGCGCTGCGCTTCCCAGCGCTCGTTGTTGAAGTATTTGACGGTCTCGTAGTTGAGCAGGCTGTCGATGGCGCGCACGTTGGCGGCCGAGTCGAGCTCGTTGGCTTCGCGCCGGATGCGTGTGCGCCAGTTGGTGAGCGAGACGGTGAAGGCGATGTAGACGACGAGGATGCCGACGGTGATGAAGGCGAAGCTGCGCTCGTAGCGCGCGACCAGGATGCCCAGCACGAGCGCGATCTCGACCAGGGTTGGCGCGATGGAATAGATCGTGTAGCTGATCAGGCTGCCGACGGCGCGCGTGCCGCGCTCGATGTCGCGCGTGAGGCCGCCGGTCTGGCGCTCCAGATGGAAGCGCAGCGAAAGCGCGTGCAGATGCTCGAACACTTGCAGCGCGATGGTGCGCTGGGCGCGCTGCGTCACCTTGGCGAAAACGATTTCGCGCAGCTCGGTGAACAGCGCTGTGGAAAAGCGCAACGCGCCGTAGGCGCCGAGCAGGCCCAGCGGCACCAGCAGCAACGCCTGGGCGCGCGGCAGGGTGAAGGAATCGATGATTTCCTTGAACACCAGCGGCACGGCGACGTTGGCGAGCTTGGCCGAGATCAGGAAGCCCAGCGCCAGGATGACGCGCCATTTCCACGCCCAGAGGTAGGGGAAAAGGGTCTTCAGCGTTTCCCAGTCGCGGCCTTCGCGGGCGTCGGGGGCGGGGAGGGCGTGGGCGGCGTAACTGCGTCTCATCGGCCCATTGTAGCAAGGCGCGGCGGGGCGCCCGGCGCCGGGCGGCGCGTCAGACGCCCAGCAGTTCCCGCAAGCGCGGTGCGTTGACCCGGCTGACCGGAATTTCGTGGCCGCAGTCGCCGGCGATCGAGATCGCGAACTGCTCGTCGCGGCGGCTGACGGCGCTGGCGTGGGCGAGATTGATGATGTAGCTGCGATGCACCCGCACGAAGCGCTCGCCCGGCAGGCGCGATTCGAGCTGGCTCAGCGAAAGGCTGCAGAAGTAGTGCTTGCCGCCGGCGCAGACCTCGGTGTAGTGGCCGTCGGCGCGCAGGAAGGCGACGTCGCCGATGTCGAGCAGCGCGATGCGGCCGGCGAGCGATACCGGCAGCTTGTAGAGGCTGCGGCAGGCGGCGTCTTCGCCGGCCGGCGCTTCCGTCGCTGCGGGGCGCGAAGTGAGGTCGGTGATGTCGTACAGGATCAGGCAATAGCCGTTGGTCTCGGCGCCGTCGCCGAGCTGCACCATGCGCAACTGCAAGACGCGGTCGGGCACGTTGATCAGCATCGAGGCATAGCCGGTGGTGCCTTCCTCGCGCGACTGTTCGAGCAGCCAGTCGATCTTGCTGCGCGAGTGTTCGGGGTGCGTTGCCTGAATGGTCTGGCCGAGGCTTGCGCGCATCCGCTCGTTGCCGAAAATCGCCGCCGCGGCGCCGCTGAAACTCAGTACGCGCTGCTCGCGGTCGAGGATCACGATGCCGATCGGCAGCCGGTTCAGGATGTACTGCTGCTGGCGCATGCCCGCTCCCCCCAATATATTTCGCCGCAGTTTGCGGCGATTTTTCCGCTGTTCGTGCGCGGATTCCGCCGTTGGCGGATTTTCGGTTCGCGCCGCCGCCAGCTTCAAATAGATTACGACAAAACAGTAACACGGCCAGGGCGATATTGACCATCCGGCCGCCAACGTGACAGGAGGAGCGAAGTGGAAAAGTCCATTTTCACTTTCATCGAGAAATGCGTCGCCTGCAAGGGCTGCGAGATCGCTTGCGCGGTTGAACATTCGAGCGACAAGACACTGTTCGGTGCGCTGGCCGACAATCCGCGACCGCGGCAGCGCGTGCGCGTCGAGGCCGCCGGCGCCTACAGCTATCCGGCGCGCTGCCAGCATTGCCAGGAGGCGGCCTGCATCGCCGCCTGCCCGATGGGAGCGATGACGCGCGATCCCGACACCCACGCCGTCTATGTCGACAGCCACAAGTGCGTCGGCTGCTGGATGTGCGTAATGGTCTGTCCGTTCGGCGGCGTCAGCGCCGACCCCGTGGCGAAGAAGGCCCACAAGTGCGACCGCTGTCCGGAGCGCACCGCCGTTGGGCTCGACCCGGCCTGCGTTGCAGCCTGTCCAACCAAGGCCATGGTCTTCGCCACGCCGGAGGAAATCGCCGAGCTGCGCCGCCAGGCGACCGCTGCCGCCGCCGCCGGCATCGCCACCACGCCGGTCGCGAGTTCCGTCGCGGCCTGGAGAACAATGAAGGGAGGAGCCTGAATATGAAACCCATTGAGATACCCATCGTCGAGAAGTCGCTGCTGGCCATTGCCAAGAGCCGGGACATGGGCACCGCCCGCGATCGCCTCGCCGCCATGAAGCCGCAATGCGGCTTCGGCGAACTCGGCACCTGCTGCCGCACCTGCTACATGGGACCGTGCCGCATCGATCCCTTCGGCGACGGGCCGAAGGAGGGCATCTGCGGCTTGTCGGCCGATGCCATGGTCGCCCGCAACCTGCTGCGCGAAACCGTCGGCGGCACCGCTTCCCACGTCGGCCATGCGCGCCATGTGCTGCTGACCGTGCGCGACGCGCTCGACGGCAAGGCGCCCTACCAGATCAAGGGCGAGGCCAAGGCGCTGACGCTGGCCAAGCTCTTCGGCGTGGCGACCGAGGGCCGCGCCGCCGCCGACGTCGTGCGCGATCTGCTGAACATCGCGCTGCAGGATTTCGGCCGCCAGGACGAGCAGCCCAACAACTGGGTCAGTAAGCGCGCGCCAGCCGCCGAGCAGGAACTGTGGAAGAGGCTCGGGCTGATGTATTCGAATCCCCACAACGAGATCGAGATGGCAATGCACGCCACCTCGATGGGCAACGACGCCGATCCGGTGTCGATGCTGATGCGGCTCCTGAAGGTGAGCCTGGTGGACGGCTGGACCGGACTGACGCTGACCGTCGACTTCCAGGACATCCTGTTCGGCACGCCTGAGGTGACGGTCACCGAAGCCGCCGTCGGCGTGCTCGAAAAGGACAGCGTCAACATCGCCGCCCACGGCCACAATCCGGTGCTGTCGGAGAAGATTCTCGAATGGGCCGGCAAGCTCGATGCCGAGGCCGTCGCCGCCGGCGCCGAGCGCATCAACGTCGTCGGCGTCTGCTGTACCGGCAACGAACTCTCGATGCGCCACGGCGTCAAGCTGGCGGCGCACAACTCGCAGACCGAACTGATCCTGACCACCGGCGCCGTCGATGCCATGGTGGTGGACATCCAGTGCATCTGGCCGCAACTGGCGCAGGTGGCGAAGTGCTTCGACACCGCCTTCATTACCACCGACGACATGGTGCGCATTCCCGATGCGCGCCACATCGGCTTCCATCCCGAACACGCCGACGAGAGCGCGCAGGAGATCATTCGCGCCGCCATCGATTCCTTCAAGCGCCGCCGCGGCAAGCCGGTCGACATTCCGCAGCACAAGACCACCGCGGTGGCCGGTCTTTCGGTCGAGTCCATCGTCGACATCCTGTCCAAGGTCGATGCCGCCGATCCGCTGAAGCCGGTAATCGACAACGTCGCCAACGGCAACATCCACGGCTTCGCCGGCGTCGTCGGCTGCTCCAGCATCAAGTTCCGCGACAAGGCCATGACCGAGGAAATGGTCAAGGCGCTGTTGAAGCAGAACGTGCTGGTCGTCACCACCGGCTGCACCGCGCACATCTGCGGCCAGGCCGGGCTGCTCACCGGCGCGGCGACCGATCTCTATTGCGGCGACGGCCTCAAGGCCGTGCTGACGGCGCTCGGCAACGCAGCCGGCCTCGGCGGGCCGCTGCCGCCGGTCTGGCACATGGGCGCCTGCGTGGACAACTCGCGCATCGTCGACCTGCTCGGCGCGGTGGCCGGACGCCTCGGCGTCAAGGTCGGCCAGTTGCCGGCGGTCGGCTCGGCGCCGGAACTGGTGCAGGAGAAGGCCATTTCCATCGGTGGCTCCTTCCTCGCGCTGGGCGTCTCCTGCCACATCGCCCCGGCGCCGCGGGTGCTGGGCGGGCCGCTGGTGACCAAGATTCTCACCGAAGACCTGCAGGGCATCACCGGCGCCATCGTCCATGTCGAGCTCGAAGCGCAGAAGGCGGCCGACTGGATGGTGGCCCACATTGCCGAGAAGCGCGCCGGCCTGGGCTTGAAGTAAAGGTCGCCATGCGCATCGTCATCGTCGGCAACGGGCCGGCGGCGGTGGCTGCCGCCGAGACCATCCGGGACCTGGACGGCGGCTGCGGCATCGTCATGGTGTCGCAGGAGAGCGTGCCCTTCTATTCGCCTTGTCCGCTGGCCGAGTACGTCGAGGCCAGCGTGCCGCGCGCGCACCTGTTCCTGCGCCCCGAGAGCTTCTATCGCGACCTCGGCATCGAGACCCGCTTCGGACTCGCGGCGACCGCCGTCGACAGCGCGGCGCGCAAGCTTACGCTCGGTAGCGGCGCCGCGGCAACGCAACTGGAATACGACCGCCTGCTGATCGCCGCCGGCGCCCGCGCCGTGATGCCGCCGCTACCGGGGCTCGCGGATACGCCGGGCGTGTTCGCGCTGAAGACGCTGGCTGACGCCGAGGGCATCCTGGCGCGTCTCGCCCAGGTGCGGCGTGCGGTAGTCATCGGCTCCGGCTTCATCGGCCTCGAGGCGGCGCAGGCGCTGGTGCGCAAGGGCGTCGCCGTGACCGTGATCGAAGCCATGGGACAAGTGCTGCCGCAGATGCTGGACGCGGAGTTGGCCGCGCTCGTCGAATCTCGCCTGCGCGAGCATGGCGTCGACGTGCGGACGAACAGCGCCGCGCAGGCCGTGCTTGGCGGCGCCGCCGGCGTCGCGGCGGTGAAGGCCGGCGGCGTCGACATTCCCTGCGAACTGGTGGTCTGCGCGGCCGGCGTGCGCCCCGATGTCGCCTGGCTCGCCGGCAGCGGCATTGCGACGGCGGCAGGCGTTCTGGTCGACGACCGGATGGCAACGAACCTGCCGGGCATCTACGCCGCCGGCGACATCGTCGAAACCAACGATTCGCTGGGACAGCGCCGCGTGATCGGCAACTGGCCGAACGCCGTCAACGGCGGCCGCATCGCCGGCTTAAACATGATGGGCGTCGAGCGCCGCTATCGCGGTCTCGACGGCATCAACGTCGTGCGCATTTTCGACCTGCCCGTTTCTTCGTTCGGCGGCCGCGACGGCGAGCGCAGTCTCTGTCGCAAGGAAGGCGGCCACATGCGCAAGCTCGCGCTGCGGAATGGCCGCATCGTCGGCGGCCAGTTCTACGGCGACGTGAACGGTACTGGCCTGTATCACGAACTGATGAACAAGGGCGTCGACGTCGGCAGCTTCGAAGACGAATTGTTGGCACCCGGTTTCGGCATCGGGCGCCTGATGCCGCAACCGCCGCTGCCGCTGCGGCGGGCCGCATGAAAATCGCCGTCGTCGGCAAGGGCGGCGTCGGCAAGACGACGCTCACCAGCCTGCTCGCCTGCCATTACGCGACGCAGGGCCGACCGGTGCTGGCCATCGACGCCGACCCCTCGCCCTGCCTCGGCCCGGCGCTGGGCTTTCCGGCCGAAAAGCTGCTCGAACTGAGCCCAATCGCCGAGATGCAGGAGCTCATCGGCGAGCGCACCGGCGCGGCGCCGGATGCGGCTGGCAATTTCTTCAAGCTCAACCCGCGCGTCGCCGATCTGCCGGACCGCTTTTCGCAAGTGCATGAGGGCATCCGCCTGCTGCTGCTCGGCGCCGTGCAGCAGGGCGGCGCCGGCTGCATCTGCCCCGCCAGCACGATGCTCAAGCAACTGGTGCGGCACGTTCTGCTGGCGCGCGACGAAGTGGTGCTGCTCGATCTCTACGCCGGCGTCGAACACCTGGGCCGTGGCACGGCCGAGGCGGTGGACGCGATGGTGGCGGTGGCGGAGCCGACGCATCGCAGTCTGCGCACGGTGGCCCAGATCAAGGTGCTCGCTGCCGACATCGGCATCACGAACCTGATGCTGGTCGGCAACAAGGCGACGACCGAATCCGATCGCCGCTTTTTCGAAGACAACGCGCCGGACCTGCCGCTGATCGGCTGCCTCGACGCTTCGGCGCAGGCGGTGAGCGCCGATCGCTCGGGCCGCACGCTGTACAGCCTCGATGCCGCACTCGCTGCGGCCGTGGCCGCCATCGCGCGCCGCATCGAAGACGGCGCGACGCCGGCCGCCATGGCGGCGTAGCCCGAGGAGAAAACCATGTGCGAAGGATGTGGTTGCCACAACGCCTGGAGGAAGCCGAAACGCGAGGGGAAAGACGTTGCGCCGGGGCAATGGCATGTGCACGCCGATGGCACCGCGCATCGCCACGAGCACGGCCATGACTATCGTCCGCTTGCGGCTGCGCGCCCGCCGGACGACGGCGCGACGACGGCAGGCAAGGCGCAGGACTGAGGAGCCGCTTCAGTCCTTGCCGTGGCGGACGAGTTCTGCGAGGCGCTCGGAATCTTTCACATTCACCGCCCCGCGGCCCGTGGCGACCAGGCCGTGCGCGACGAAACCCTGCATCAGGCGCGCGACCACTTCGCGCGTGGTACCGAGATGGCCGGCCAGTTCCTGTTGCGTCATGTGCAGCGTGCCGGCGGCGTCGGCGTTGGACAAGAGGAAGTTCGCCAGGCGCTGGTCGAGATTGCAGGAGTGGATCTGCTCCAATTCGCCCATGAGACGAAACACCAGCGTCGACAAGGCTTTCACGGTCATGTCCTGGACGCCGGCCTCGCGCTCGAACAGGCTGCGGTAGAGCGGGCCGGGGATGAGGGCGACGTCGGTGTCCGCGCTCGCCTCGACCCAGGCCGGATAGAGTAGGTCGTTGAACAGGCAGTTCAAGGCCAGCACGCAGGTTTCGCCGGGGCGGATGAAATAGAGCGTCGCCTCGGTGCCCTGCGGCGTGAAGGTGAACACGCGCAGTTGGCCGCGCGTGACGAGGTAGGCGCCGGAGACGCGCTGCCCTTTATGGATCACCGGCGTCGGGCGGGCGAAGCGCTTGCTCGCCAGTCCGTTCTTCAGAAGTTGTTTCCCCGCCGGGGAAAGATCGAGATAGCTTTCTACCGCCGTCGTGTCCGCCACCCTGCCGCCCTCCGCAAGCCGGAGGCCGCTGCGTTTGCAGCGGCCGCCTCCGGCTGCCTGCTGGCGGCATATTTTACGCGCCCGGCTGTCTCGCCGCGGCGAGCGTGGCGCTGCTGAGGCTGCGCAGGAAGGCGACGATGTCGTCCACCTGCTGGTCGGTCAGCGCCGAGCGGTCGACCGAACTCAGCACGCGCTCCGGCGGCGACCAGACGACGTAGCGGCCGGGATCGGGGTCGTCGCGCGTGCGCCGGCCCACTTGCGCGCTGGCCATGATGCGCACGGCTTCGGCGAGGTCGTCGACGGAACCGTTGTGGAAGTACGGCGCGGTCAGTGCGACGTTGCGCAGCGAGGGCACGCGCCAGATGCCGCGGCCACTGCCGGCCGGCGCGAGTCCGCTGTCGCGCGTGAGGCCGTAGCGCGCATCGAAGGCCGTGGCGTTGGCGGGAAAGACCCGCAGCGGCGCCGTCGGATCGAACAGGCTGGCGCCGCTGAAGTTCGGTCCCGAGTGGCAGCCGATGCAGCCCGTCGACTGGAACAGCGCCATGCCGCGCAACTGCGCCGCCGACAGCGCCGTGGCGTCGCCGCGCACGAAGCGGTCGTAAGGCGCGTCGGGCGTGATCAGCGTCCGCTCGTAGGCGGCGATGGCGGCGGCGATGCGCTCGATGGTGATAGCCGTGCCGGGGCCGAAGGCGCGCGCGAAGGGTGCACGGTAGCTCGGGTCGTCGGCGACGCGCCGCGCCACGGCGTCGAGCGAAGGCATGCCCATTTCGGCCGGGTTCACCGGCGGTCCCTTCGCCTGTTCCTCCAGCGAAGGCGCGCGGCCGTCCCAGAACAGCACCGACTGGAAGGCGGCGTTCCACACTGTCGGCGCGTTGCGGCTGCCCACTTGCCCGTCGATGCCGAGCGAAGTCGCGCGGCGATCGGTGCCGGCGCCGCGCTGCACGTCGTGGCAGGAGGCGCAGGCGAGCTTGCGGTCGCGCGACAAGGCCTTGTCGTGGAACAGGCGCTCGCCGAGCGCGACCTTTTCCGGCGTGGTCGGGTTGTCGGCCGGGTAGGGCGCGCTCAAAGGCAGCGCCTCCCAGACATAGGCCGGTTGCGCGGCGGCGGTGAGAACGTTGAACTGGTCGGCGCCGATCGCGGCGGACTCGGGCAACGCCTGGCTGGCGCCGCGCAGCAACGGCGCGATGATGACTTGCGGCAGCGTCGAGATCGAGACGATCGCCGCGAGCTTGAAGGCGAAGGCGAGCACGCCCATGCCGAGCGCCATCGCCAGCAGCCAGCGCCCCTTGCCGGCGAGCCGGCCCGAAGGCCCGAGTTCGACATGGACCATGGGCAGCAGCACGGCGGCGGCGATCAGCAGCGCGACGGCGCCGATGCCGGCGATGTCGAGGATTCCGAAGTTCATGATGTTCTCCCTGGTAATGCCGCCGCCGCCTCGCGGCCGCGGCGGCAGGCGTTTCTGCTCAGGCGGCTGGACGCCGGAAGAAGGTGTCGCCGGGCGTCGCCGTGGCGACTTCGACGATCGCGTCGAAGGGCAGGCCGACGCGCTGGTGCGCGCGCCTCACGGCCTCGGCGTCGGGCGCCATGTTGAAGCAGAAGGCGCGGCCGTCGGCATAGCCGACGTGGGTGCGCAGCGGCACCACGCCCTCGGCATAGCAGGCCTGTTCGTAGAGCGCATAGAAACCTTCGAACTGCTCGGGCGTCAGGCCCGCCGGAAACGTCTGGTTGGCGCGGTCGTGCGTGTCGAGAAAGAACTTCATCGCTTGCATGGCTATTTCCTCATCGGTGGTTGAACGTGAGGGAAAGTTAGCCCTTGCACCGGCGGCGATCTGTAGCAAAGGTTACACAGCGGGAAATTGGCGCCGGCGCAAGTGCCGGAAGCGGAAGGTCTTGGCGAAATCGAGGCAGCCGGACGGGATGGCCACACTTTTGGCATGCCGATTGCAGATGCCTGGCGCACCGCTTATCCATCCGAGACTCGACATGACCATCCAGCCTGCCGGCGCCTATGCGCCTACGCCCCTGCTTACCGGCTCGACCCAGCCGCTGCGCGCCCATGCGGCGGCGAGTACTGACGGGGGGGGCGCGGCGCACTCGCTGCAGTCGCTGCCGCCGTTACCGACGCAGAAGAATGTCGACGCCCTGCGCCACCACATCTCGGCGGCGATGCCGGGCTTCCTCTCCCGCAATGGCATTCCTTCCGCGCCGGCCAGCATCTCCTACGACACCGCCGGCAAGATGCAGCTCCCAGCGGATTACGCCTACGCCGACCAGTTCAGGGCGGCGCTGGCGCAAGACCCGGCGCTGGAGCGCGAGCTGAGCACCGTCAATGCGCTCGCCTCGCACGTGGCCGAGCTGAATAAGCTCATCCCCTTCCAGAAGGAAATGGCCGCCGCGACGTCGCAGTCCGCGGCCGATGCCATCGTCGCGAAGTACAGCTACTTGTTCTCGGGCAATCATCACTACGACAGCATCGCCCTGGCGTTCACGCCGAACGGCGAGCTGAGCGTGACTGCCGACGGCAAGCTGCTGGCCTGACGGCGCAGCCAGCCGCGGTTCATCTGGGAACGAAGCTTATCCAGGCGCCGCTTTCAATGGTGGTGCGCGCGACCTTCTGGCCTTGGAAGAGAATGACGATATCGCTTCCTTCTGCGACGCGAATGAGTTCGTCCGGCGCTATCGAAACGCTGATCTTCTCGCCTGCGGAAACGGCTACCCGAGCGCCTTCCGTTGGATCGTCGCGCTTCTTCCTGTACAGGACGGATGGCTCGTTGGGAATCAGCAAGAACACGCCGGCGGGTCGGCTTGGATTCGCCCCTCTCACCGTCACCACCTCTTCCTGACCCTTTCCCGAGGGCACCGGCGGGGACTGGGGTGCGATGTTTGGTGCGCCGGCAGGCAAGCTGGGCATAAGGGGAGCAGGCGCTCCTTCGACGGCCCCCGGATCGCTTCGATGATCGCCGCCAGCAGCCGGGAGAGGCTTCGGGTCCGTTGAGCCCGGCGCGGAAGAAGTCGCGCGGAACGCGAGCGCGTCGGCAAGGCGGTCCATCATTGCGACATGGCCGCTCATCGCAGCGACGGCGACAGCGACGATGGCCAACAGGATGGCCACGCCGATCCTGCGTGCGCCGCCAAGGCGTTCCACGACTCGACTGCCATGGGCGGCCGGCATCGAGAACTCGTGGGCTGCCGGCCCTTGGGGCGCTTGCCGGCGTTCCGGCGCGAACTTCTTGCCGTTCGGCGCAAGCGTCGGAATCAGGAGGCCTTCGACGACGCCGCCCGCATGGATGGCAATTTCCTGGAAGGAGATGTCTCCGGCCAGCAAGGCGCCCCGATGGATTTCAATGGACTGCGAAGACTGCACCGGGCCGACGAGGCGTCCTCTTACGGCAACGTGCGCAGCATTGACCGTACCGGTGACGCCTCCCGCACTATCGACGACCAGCGTCCCGCTTGTGTTGTCGCGGCACGAGATATTGCCGAGAATGGTTCCCTGAACGCGCAGAACCCCTGTGCACTCGATATCGCCCTCGATACGTGTCCCCGCGCCGATCAAGGTATCGATGCGATCCGGCGAACGATTCGTCATCGTCAATCCCGTCTTTGGTTGAAATCCCCAATGCCGATCATGGCCCAGCCGAAATGGATTTGGCTGGGCTCAGCATAGCGTGGCCTTTATACGGATATCCTGCCGCGATCGAAATGGAATAGCAATCGCCATCGCCTTTGCGTCGCGACGGTTTTGGCTGAACGCGGACGCTTGGATGGATCGGAGAGGTGCCGATCGAATTCTGCTTTGCTTCCGTGGCGCTCCGAAAGCAGACGCATCGCATCCCTGGCAAATCAGCGCCGCCTAATATACAATTCCGACCAATCCGCTCAAGTAACGTTGCAGACGTTGCGGCGGCATTTTTCCCCATCCGCATTTACAGAACCCGAGGCCTTCATGTCCCTTTCCGAACTGCAAGTCCAGACCGCGCTCAAGGAAGTGATCGATCCCAACACCGGCAAGGATCTCGTTGCCGAGAGGGCGGCGAAAAACATCAAGATCGACGGCAACGACGTCGCCGTCGACATCGAACTCGGCTATCCGGCCAAGAGCCAGATCGAGACCATCCGCAAGCTGGTGATCGACAAGCTCAAGTGCCAGCCGGGCGTCGGCAACGTGTCGGCCAACGTCTATCAGAAGATCGTCGCCCATACTGCGCAGCGCGGCGTCAAGCTGGTGCCGGGCGTCAAGAACATCATCGCCGTGGCCTCGGGCAAGGGCGGCGTCGGCAAGTCGACGACGGCCGTGAACCTTGCGCTGGCCCTGGCCGCGGAAGGCGCGCAGGTCGGCATTCTCGACGCCGACATCTACGGCCCGTCGCAGCCGCAGATGCTCGGCATCACCGGCCGTCCCGATTCGGCCGACGGCAAATCGCTGGAGCCGATGGAGGCCCACGGCATCCAGGCGATGTCGATCGGCTTCCTCATCGATCCCGAGCAGCCCATGGTCTGGCGCGGTCCGATGGTGACCCAGGCGCTGTCGCAGTTGCTCGGCGACACGCGCTGGCGCGACCTCGACTACCTGGTGATCGACCTGCCGCCCGGCACCGGCGACATCCAACTGACGCTGGCGCAGCAGGTGCCGGTGACCGGCGCCGTCATCGTCACCACGCCGCAGGACATCGCGCTGCTCGACGCGCGCAAGGGCCTCAAGATGTTCGACAAGGTCGGCATCCCCATCCTCGGCATCGTCGAGAACATGAGCATCCACATCTGCTCGAAGTGCGGCCACGAGGAGCACATCTTCGGTTCCGGCGGCGGCGCGCTGATGGCCAAGGACTACGAGGTCGAACTGCTCGGCGCCCTGCCGCTCGACATCAAGATCCGCGAGCAGGTGGACAGCGGCCATCCGACCGTGGTCGCCGATCCCGACGGCCGTGCCGCCGAGATCTATCGCGGCATCGCGCGCCGCATCGGCGTCAAGCTCGCGGAAAAGGCCAAGGACCTGAGTTCCAAGTTCCCCAATATCGTGATTCAGAACACCTGAGTTTCCGGCGCCGCCGAAGTCTCAGCGCGATCCCGGGGCTACGGCGGCGGCCAGCGCGCGCCAAGGCGTGACCGGCCAGTCGCTGCGCGCCTGTCCCTGGTCGCCGCCGAAGATCACGCCGCCGCTTCTCACTGCGTCGGGAAAGGCGCGGGCGAACGCCTTCAGGCCGCGGAAATAGTCGGTGTTGACGGTGGCGCCGGCCTTGATCTCGATGGCGTGGAACTGGCGCCCCGCGGGCAGCAGCAGGTCGACTTCGTTGCCGCCGGCGTCGCGGTAGAAATAGAGGTCGCCGGGCAGGCCGCGATTGAATTGCTGCTTGAGGACGTCGGCGACCACGAGGTTCTCGAACAAGGCGCCGTAGAGCGGGTCGCGCGCCGCCTGCTCCGGCGTGCGGATGCCCAGCAGCCAGGCCGCGAGCCCGACGTCGTGGAAGTAGAGCTTGGGGCTCCTGACCAGGCGCTTGCCGCTGTTGGCGAACCAGGGCGGCAGCAGGAAGACGATGTGGCAGGTTTGCAGCAGGTCGAGCCAGGCGCGCGCCGTGGCGTGGGAAACGCCGGCGTCGTTGCCGAGGTTGGACAGGTTCAGCAACTGGCCGGTACGGCCGGCGCACAGCCGCACGAAGCGGTCGAAGCGTTGCAGGTCGTGCACCGCGGTGAGTTCGCGCAAGTCGCGTTCGACATAGGCGGAAAAATAGTCGGCCAGTGCCACGGCCGGCTCCAGTCGGCGGTCGTGGATGCGCGGCAGGAAGCCGGCTTGGATGACCGTGGGCGCGTCGGCGAGCGGCACGATGCGCGCCAGTTCTGCGAGGCTGAACGGCAGCAGGCGCAGCACGGCGCTGCGGCCGGCGAGCGACTGGCTGACGCGCGACATCGACTCGAACTGCTGGCTGCCGGTGAGAATGAAACGCCCCGGCGTCGGGTCGGCATCGACCAGGCCTTGCAGGTAGGAGGGCAGTTCCGGCGCGCGCTGGATTTCGTCGAGGATGGCGCCGCCCGCAACCGCCTTCAGGAAGCCGCGCGGATCGTCAATGGCCAGGCGGCGCTGATCGGGGTCTTCCAGGTTGATGTAGGGCTTGGTCGGGAACAGGGCGCGGCACAGTGTGGTCTTGCCGCTCTGGCGCGGGCCGGTGAGCGTGACCACCGGGTACTGGCCGGCCCGTTGCTGCAAGGTGGGAGCGAGATCGCGCGCAATCATGCCGCCATTCTAATCCGCCAGTTCTGCAAATTGAAGAAATATTCTTGTATCGGCAGATTGTGGCGCTCGGGCGCGCTGCCGCGCCGCGGTTGCGGTCTGGCCCGAAAGGCACACCCGGCCGCCCGTTTATGGTCTAATTCGCTCGCCTCCGTTCGCGGGGGCGTTGCTTTTTCTGGGACTTAGGGAGGTTTGGGCACGATGACCATCAAATCCGACAAGTGGATCCGCCGCATGGCGAAGAGCCACGGCATGATCGAGCCGTTCGAGCCGGACATGGTGCGCGAGGTAAACGGGCAGAAGATCGTCTCCTACGGCACGTCGAGCTATGGCTACGACATCCGCTGCGCCAACGATTTCCGCGTCTTCACCAACATCAATTCCACCATCGTCGACCCGAAGAACTTCGATCCGAATTCCTTCGTCGAAATGACGGGGCCGTCCTGCATCATCCCGCCCAATTCCTTCGCCCTGGCGCGCACCGTCGAATACTTCCGCATTCCGCGCAACGTGCTTACGGTCTGCCTCGGCAAGAGCACTTACGCGCGCTGCGGCATCATCGTCAACGTCACGCCCTTCGAGCCCGAGTGGGAAGGCTACGTGACGCTGGAATTCTCCAACACGACGCCGCTGCCGGCCCGCATTTACGCCGGCGAAGGCTGCGCCCAGGTGGTGTTCTTCGAGTCCGACGAAGTCTGCGAGACCTCCTACAAGGATCGCGGCGGCAAGTACCAGGGGCAGGTCGGCGTCACGCTGCCGAAGATCTAGGCGCCATGTCCCGCTTCGCCTCGGCGGTCGCGCTGCTGTTGCTGGCTGCGCCGGCACTCGGCGACATGTACAAGATCGTCGGCGCCGACGGCAAGGTGTCTTACGCCGATGCCCCGCCGGCGGACCAGAAGTCCGCCAAGGTTGCCGCGTTCAAGGTGAAAAGCTACGCCGGTGCGGCGGTCGTCGGTTCGCTCAAGGCGCAGCCGGACTGGGCGGCCATCCTGCGCCGTCCCATCGACGTCGCGGTGCCGCGCGCCGGCATCGTCATGTTCTCGACCGAAACCTGCGGTTTCTGCAAGAAGGCCAAGCGCTACATGGACGCCAAGGGCCTGTCGTACAGCGAGATCGATGTCGACAAGGACGCGCGCGGCCATGAGGAATACAGGCGTCTCGGCGGAAACGGCGTGCCGTTTTTCGTTGTCGCCGGCAAGACCATGACCGGCTTCAGCGAAAGCGCTTTCGAAAAGCTGCTCAAGGGCAGCGGCCGCTAAGCGCACATTCGCCGTCGTCGCGGAGTATCATCCGCCCCCTAAATTTTCCGGCCCCTGAAGGAGCCTCGCCATGCGCTTCCACTTTCCGGTCATCATCATCGACGAGGACTTCCGCTCGGAAAACGCCTCGGGTCTAGGCATCCGCGCACTTGCCGATGCGATCAAGGAAGAGGGTCTCGACGTGCTCGGCGTCACCAGCTACGGCGACCTGACCTC
>JACRPB010000347.1 GCA_016214175.1 Rhodocyclales bacterium | reverse complement strand
CAATCGCCCGCCGCGGCTGTCCAGAGGGATATCCGCGACAAAGGAATCTAACATGCGTTTCGCGGTCGTTTCCGACATAAATGGCAATCTCCCCGCGCTGGAGGCGGTCGTCGCCGACTGCCGCGGCAATGGGGTCGATGCCGTGATCAATCTCGGCGACAGCCTGTCCGGTCCGCTGCTGCCGCGCGAGACCGCGCGCTACCTGCAAGCGCAGGACTGGACGCACTTGGCCGGCAATCACGAGCGCCAAATCCTGGAAGCGCCGACGGCCGACAATCCCGATCCGGTGGACGTCTATGCGCGTTCGCAACTGGAGGCGGCCGATCTCGCCTGGATCGCATCCTTGCTGGCATTCCGGGAGTTCAGCGCCGAGATCTACCTGTGCCATGCGACGCCGCGGCGCGACGACGAGTACTTCCTGGAAAGCGTGATCGCGCCGCAGACCGTGCGCCTCGCCACGCCGCGGGAAATCGACGAGCGCCTGGGCGCCGTCAGGCACGCACTGGTGCTGTGCGGCCATACCCACGTGCCGCGCGCCGTGCGCACGGCGCGCGGCCAGTTGATCGTGAATCCGGGCAGCGTCGGCCTGCCGGCCTTCGACGACGAGCGGCCGTATTTCCACGTCATCGAGAACGGTGCGCCCGACGCCCGCTATGCGATCGTCGAGCACCGCGGCGCCGGCTGGTCGGCCAGTCTGGTGGCCGTGCCCTACGACTTCGAAACCGTGGCGCAGTTGGCCGGCCGGCGCGGCCGCGAGGAATGGGCGCAGGCGCTGCGTACCGGCTACATGAACTAGGAAGGAGTCCGCATGCGCAAACCGCTCTGTTTTTTGCTCGCCCTTGCCCTTTGCGCCTGCGGCGGCCTGCCGTCGATCAAGGACGCCCCCGACACGCTCAAGCTCTCGGCGCGCGTCGTCAAGGTGCTGCTGCCCTCGCCGCCGGCGACCGACAGCGACCTGACCTATGTGCCGGCCTACGGCGCGGTCGTGCCGGTGCCGAGCGCGACGCAGCCGTCCGCGACTTTCGCCGAGTTCGAATACACGCTGGCGGTTCCCGGCCGCGGCGAGATCGACGTCGCTTCGCCGCGCCGTTTTTCGCTCGGCCAATGCCTGACGCTCTATGTCAGCGGCGCGGCGGCCGGCCGCAGCCGCCTGATTCCCGGCGAAGCGGTGCTCGAAGAGACGATGCCGATGTCGGGGACCTGCGTCGACGGCCAAGCGGTGCCGCGCCGGCCACAATAGCGGCCGGCGGTCACCGCACGTCGGCCGCCTACGCGCCGAACTGCTGCGCCGTTTCGGCGACGCGACGGCCGAGATGGGCGGCGGTCTTGAGATCGCTGTCGCGCATGGTGTCGGCGCCCTGGTCGGCGTTCGATTGGGCCATGGCGCCGCTGAAGCTGCCCAGGCGGTTGAGATCGTCGAGCGAGCCCTTGCTCGAATTGTTGCCCGGCGGCAGGCCGAGGCTGACCCAGATCATGCCGTGCTGGTTCGCAAACACCATCATTCCGTTCAGCGTACCGAGCTTGTCGCCGGATTGGGACGCCGAGTTGGTGAAGCCGGCGGCGAGCTTGTCCTTCCAGCCGGGGGAGCCCATGGCGAACCAGGCCTTGGAACTGGCGTCCATGAATTCCTTGAACTTCGCGGAAACGCTGCCCATGTAAGTCGGCGCGCCGAAAATGATGGCGTCGGCGTCGGCAAGGTCGCCCCAGAAGGCGTCGTCCATGGCATCGACGGAAAGCAGCTTGGCCTCGACGCCGGGAACGGACTGGGCGCCTTCGAATACGGCCTGGGCTTGGCGTGCGGTATGGCCGTAGCCACTGTGGTAGGCGACTGCAACTTTGGTCATGAGATGTTTCTCCGTGTAGTGGTTGAGGATCAGGGCAGGTCGAACAGCAGAACTTCCGCTGCGCCGCGGGCGGCGAGCGCAAGTCGGGATTCGTTTTCGATCTTGGCGCCGTCGCCCGCGGCGTAGGGCGCGCCGTTGAGCAGCACGTCGCCGGCGACGACATGCAGGTAGGCGCGGCGGCCGGACGCGAGCGTCTGGACGAGTTCTTCGCCGGGCTCCAGCAGCGTCGCGTAGAGGCTCGCGTTCTGGTGGATGCGCAGGCTGCCGTCGCGCCCGTCGGGCGTGACGATGGGCAACCAGCGGCCGCGCTTGGCGGCGTCGGGGTAGGGGCGCTGCTCGTATTCGGGCTCGATACCGCGCACGTCGGGCTCGATCCAGATTTGCAACAGATGCACGCTCTCGCTGGTCGAGGCGTTGAATTCGCTGTGCATCACCCCCCGGCCCGCGCTCATGCGCTGCACTTCGGGGCGGCGGATGACGGTGCCGTTCTGCATGCTGTCGCCGTGCTGCAGCGGACCGGAGAACACGTAGGTGACGATCTCCATGTCGCGGTAGCCGTGGCGGCCGAAGCCCGACTCCGGCGCGACGATATCGTCGTTGATCACGCGCAGACTGCTCCAGCCCATTTCCGCCGGATCGTGGTACTCGGCGAACGAGAAGCTGTGCCAAGTCTTGAGCCAGCCGTGATCGAAATGGCCGCGAGCCGCGGCGGGGCGCTTGGTGATCATTGTCTTATGAATTTCATTCAACTATGATTGGCAATATATGGCCGCGATCTACAGGCATCAACCGAAATGTTTTCAACTTATCGTTGAATTGTTTTCAATATGAAAATCACCCTCGACGCGCTGCAACTGCTCGATGCCATCGAACTGCGCGGCAGTTTTGCCGCCGCGGCCGAAGCGCTGCACCGCGTACCCTCGGCGGTGACCCATGCGATTCGCCGCCTGGAGCAGGATCTCGGCGTCGTGCTGTTCGTGCGCGAAGGCCGGCGCGCCGTGCCGACCGAAGCCGGCCGCGCCCTGCTCGACGAAGGCCGCCACTTGCTGCGCGCCGCCGGCGCGCTCGAATGCCGGGTGCGACGCGTCGCCACCGGCTGGGAAAGCGAACTGACCATCGCCGTCGACGCCACGGTCGAACCCGCCAGCCTGTTCCCGCTGATCGAGGCCTTCGACCGCGAGAACGGCGGCACGCGCCTGCGCCTGACCAACGAAGTCCTCGGCGGCACCTGGGATGCGCTGGCCACCGGCCGCGCCGACCTGGCGGTGGGCGCGCCGGGGCAGCCGCCGCCCGGCGGCGGCTGGGCGCTGCGACCGTTCGGTGCCTTCGAATTCCAGTTCGCGGTCACCGCCAGCCACCCGCTCGCCGCCGCCGCGGAACCGCTGACGCCGCAGGATCTGGCGCCCCACCGCATCATCGTGCTGGCCGACACCTCGCGCGAACTGCTGGCGCGCACGGCCGGCCTCGCGGATCGCGCCAATACGCTGACCGTGGCCGACGGCGCCAGCAAGCTCGCCGCCATCGTCGCCGGCCTCGGCATCGGCCATTTGCCGCGTTCGCTCGGCGAGCGCGAGGCCGCCGCCGGCCGCGTGCGCATCAAGCGCCTGAGCGAACCGATGCCGCCGGTCGAGCGCTGCCTGGCCTGGCGCGCCGAGCACGAAGGCAAGGCCCTGGCCTGGTTCGTCGACCGCCTCGCTCCGCGACCATAGTGCCGCCGCGGCCCGCTCCGGCGGGATGATGCGGGTGAGGCGTTATACTGCCGCCATTGCCGCGACGATTCCCCAAACAATGGAACGCCTGCTCTCCCACATCGACGCCATCTCGCGTCAGCGCAACCGCAGCCAACTCGAGGCCCGCCTGGTCGCGGCCCTGCACGAGCTCTGCGGCGCACAGCGGGTCGGACTCTACAAGCTGTTCGCGCCGCCCGGCGAATTGCAGGTGGGTCTCGCTGCCGAGCACACGGGCAAGGGACTGCGCCTCCTCGACGACGGCATTTCCTGGCCGGCCGGCACCGGACCGCTGGAACGCATCGCCCATCTGCAAGCCTGTTTGAACGACGGCAGCCGCTACGCCGATATCGACGCCGCCAGCGGACTGCGGCGCAACAGCTTTGCGATCCGGGGCAGCGCCCTCAAGGTCTTCGGTTTCGTCACCCTGCTCACCGCGTTGCCGCTCGACGCCGCGAAGACGGGCATGGTCGACGGCTTGCTCGCCATCTTCCGCAACT
>JACRPB010000366.1 GCA_016214175.1 Rhodocyclales bacterium | reverse complement strand
TCACCGCGATCGTCGGCACGTTCAGCGCGCCGTCCAGCGTCGCGTTGTTGTACCAATAGCCGTTCATGCTCAGGCTGTTCGCCGTCACGCTGCCGGCGATCGTCGTGCTGCCGTTGCCGCCGGCGTTGCCGAACACCACCTCGCCTGCGCCCGTGATCGCGGTCGCGCCCGTCAGCGTGTGCGTGCCGCCGCCGAATTCGAGCCTGGCTCCGGCCGCCAGATCGAAGGTTCCGCTGCCGGTGCCGCCGCCGCTCAGCGTCAGTCCGCTACCGCCCAGGCTCACCGTGCCGTTGTTGTTGAACGCCACGTCTATGGTGCCGCCGCCCAGCGCCGCCGGCGTGCTCAGCGCCCCGGCGTTGATGAAGGCGCTCATCCCCACCAGCGGCGCGTAACCGCCGTCATAGACGTTGCCGTTGTTCATGCTCCACGTCGCGCCCGCCGCATTGTTCAGCGTCGCCCCGTAGCGCAGATTCAGATTCACGATGCCGCCGGTTCCCACCGCCCCCGAGCCCAGCACAGCCGCACCGCGGTTCGTCAGCGTCTTGCCGTCCAGATACAGCGTGTTCGCGCACCAGTAGCAACTCGGGTTCGTCGACGCCATGTTGATGGCCGTGCCGACGTCGAGAACCCCGCGGCCGCCGATGATGCCGCCGGTCCAGTTCAGCGTGCCGACGCTCAGGTCGCCCGCGCTTCCCAGCGTCCCGCCGCTGACGTTCAGGGTGCCCAGCGTCGTGGCCGTCGCCGTGCCCAGGGCCAGCGTGCCGCCGGCGACGCTCAATACCGTCGTCGCCAGGCTGCCGGTGAGCACCGAGTTGCCGCCGGTCACGTTGAGGGTTCCGCTCCCCGGCACGCCGGCGCTGCGCACGTCGAGATTGCCGCCGGCCAGTTCCAGATCCGCGGCCAGGGTGGCGCTGCCCGCGGCGCCGTGATCCAGGACCAGGCCCAGCGCCGCGCCGCTTGAAACAATCGGCTGATTGACGGCGATGTTGCGCGCCGCGCTCAGGGTCAGCGTCGTACCGCTGCCGGCGACTGCGGCATTGATCGGCGAACTGACCGTGATGTCGCCCGCTTCCGCATTGGGCGCCGCGCTCGCCGTGGCGATGGTGACGCTGGTGCCGGCGTTCGACGCCGCCTCGATCGTCGCCGGCGTGATGATGGCCGCGTCGCCGGTGCTGACGAAGTTGGGATTTCCCGTCACGTCGCGATCGCTGCCGGCGCTGATCGTAATGTCGTTGGGATCGATCAGCCAGGTGCCGCCCCGGGTCGCAATGCCAAGACCATCGACGTCGAGCGTGCCGGCGGAAGTCTCGATGAATCCGCCGGAACCCGCGCTGCCGTCGCCTTGCGCCGAAAGCGTGCCGCGCCCGACCAGTGCGCCGGAAACCCGCCCGCCATCCTCGGTCTTGGCGACGATGGCGCCGCCTATGCTGCCGTCGGCCTCGATGCGGCTGCCGGCGGCCAGTTCGATTTTCTTCGTGGCGCGCAGAAAGACCCGGCCGCCCTCGCTGACGACGCTGGAGGCGTTCAGCGTCCCGGCATTCCTGACCAGGGCCGCCGCCATGCCGATGCGCCCGGCCGCGGCGGCGATTTCCCCGAGATTGGTGACCGCACCCGCCGTTCCGGTAATTTCGACCTTGACGCCCGGCGTCGCCGTATCGATCAGATTCACCGTCTGGCCGGCGGCCAGGATCGCTTCGCCCTGCGGCGTGCGGATCACCCCCTCGTTCGTGACACCGGTGCCGATCAGATAGACCGTGCCTCCCGCCGGCGTGACGATCTCGCCCTGGTTCATGACCGTGCCGGCAGCGCCGGCGACCTGGAAGTTCAGCTTGCCGGCGAGAAAGTCCTGGTTCGAGACGTTGAGCGTGGAGGCGACGAATCCGGCCGTATCGATGCGCCCGCCGGCACCGACCATGACGCCGGCCGGGTTGATGAGCCAGACGCGTCCGTTCGACAGAAGCTGGCCGTAGATGACGCTGGGGTCGGCGCCGACGACGCGGTTGAGGACGCTGCTGCTGGCGGAAGGCTGGAGAAAGCGGACGGTTTCGCTGGCGGCAATGCCGAACTTCTGCCAGTCGAGGATCGCCCCGTTGCTGTTGGTGACGTTGAGAACGTTGCCGCTCTGGCTGACGCTCGCGCTGCCGCTGACCACCGAAGGCCCCGAAGGTAGGGCGAAAACCCCGCTGGCAAAACACGCCGAAACGGCAATCGCGAGCCGGCGCAGTCTCATTTTTGGACGCTTCATTTTTGTCTCCCTGCCATCAGCGTGGTGCCGATCCGCCGCACCAGACAAACCCACCTCGTTTATCGTCGCGATTATCGCCGCAAAACCGGCTTGGCCAAAGCCAAGAATCTCTCCCTCGGCAACGAAAATATCGCCGCTTGGCCGGAGACGGCGGCGATCGAGGCTTGCGACTTCGCGCCCACGGCGGCGCGCCGAACGCGCCCGCTCAACGGCCCTGCCAAGCCGCCTTGCGCTTCTGCATGAAGGCGTCGATGCCTTCGGCCGCATCCGCGCTCATCATGTTGCAGGCCATGGTCTCCGCGGCGAGTTGATAGGCGCCGTCCAGGCCCATTTCGAGCTGGCGGTAGAACAATTGCTTGCCCATGGCGACGGCGACGGCCGACTTGCCGCAAATCGAATCGGTCAGCGTCTTCACTTCGGCATCGAGCCGATCGAGCGGCACGACGCGATTGACCAGGCCGCGCCGCTGCGCTTCGGCGGCATCGACGAAGTCGCCGGTGAGCAGCATTTCCATCGCCTGCTTGCGCCCCATGTTGCGCGACAGGGCCACCGCCGGCGTCGAGCAGAACAGGCCGACGTTGATGCCGGAAACCGCGAAGCGCGCCACGTCGGCGGCCACCGCCAGGTCGCAGGCCGCCACCAACTGGCAGCCCGCCGCGGTGGCGATGCCGTGGATGCGTGCGATCACCGGCTGCGGCATCTGCGTCAACGTCATCATGACGCGTCCGCATTGCTTGAAGAGCTTCTGCATGTAGCCCTTGCTGTGGTTGGCGCGCATCTGCTTCAGGTCGTGGCCGGCGCAGAAGGCCTTGCCGGCGCCGGCGATCACCACCGCGCGCACCGACGCGTCGGCGGCGATGGCGTCGAGCGCGGCTTGCAGCGCGGCCAGCATTTCCTCGGACAGGGAATTGAACTGGGCCGGACGGTTCAGGGTCAGCGTCGCCACGCCTTCAGCGTCGGCGCGCAGCAGGATGGGTTGGTCTTCGGCTTGCAGTACGGCGCTCATGGGCTACTCCTCGCGATGTCGCTCGATTCTATTCGATGGCCTGAACCGATTTCGCGCGCTCGCGCAGCGCGAACTTCTGGATCTTGCCGGTCGAGGTCTTCGGCACCGGTTCGAAAATGAATTTCTTCGGCACCTTGAAATGCGCCATGCGCTCCTTGCAGAAGGCGCGCAGCTCGTCCGCCGTCACGTTCGCTCCCTCGCGCAATTCGATGAAGGCGCAGGGCACCTCGCCCCACTTCGGATCGGGCGTGGCGACCACCGCCGCGGTCATGACCGCCGGATGGCGGTAGAGCACGTCCTCGACCTCGACCGAGGAAATGTTCTCGCCGCCGGAAATGATGACGTCCTTGCTGCGGTCCTTGATCTTGACGTAGCCGTCGGGCTGCATCACGGCGAGGTCGCCGGTGTGGTACCAGCCGCCGCGGAAAGCCTCGGCGGTCGCCTGCGGATTCTTCAGGTAGCCCTTCATGGTGATGTTGCCGCGGAACATGATCTC
>JACRPB010000365.1 GCA_016214175.1 Rhodocyclales bacterium | reverse complement strand
CGCATCCGGAATGGTGCCGTGCGCGGTAAGCATGATCACGGGCACGCTCGGCGCTTCGGCATGCAGGCAGGAGAACAGCGCATGGCCATCCATGCCTTCCATGCGCAGATCGGAAATGACCACGCGCGGCCTTTCGGCGCGAAAACGGACAAGCGCCTCGGCACCCGACGCGGCACAACTCACCGCATAGCCGTTCGCCGCCAGGCGCATCTCGATCAGATCCAGCAATCCCGGATCGTCGTCCACGACCAGAATGCGGGCACCGGTCAATGTCATGGCGCTTTCCTCCGCGGGCGCAGTTCGCGGTCGATCGCCCGCAACGACTCGATCTTCTTCTGCGTTTCCTCCGTCTTTTGCCTTTCCTCGCGCAATTGGTGGAGAAGTTGATCCACCTTGCGCTGCTCGTCGCGCTGCGCCGCCTGGCGCTCGCCGACCAGCTTGAGCACCACTTGGGCAAGGTCGCGGCGCGCCGAATGCCGCCCGCCCGGCGCCGCTTCGACGTTTGCGAGCAGCGTCTGCGCGCGAGCGTCGTCACGCCAAGGTGCGCGCGGCAGCAGCAGCGCAAGCGCCAGATCCAGCCGCGTCGCGTCCGTGGGCGTCTGCTCGTAGGCGGCCTGCGCGGCAGCGAACTCGCGCCGCTGCTCCTCCGCCGGCAGCGCCGCCACGCGCTCGTACTTGGCCAGCGTCGCCGCGACCTCGCGCGCCTCGTCGAGCGGCGGCTGCAGGACGGCGCAAGCGGCGGTCAGCGCAACGACCGCGGCTGCCGCCAGAAGACCCGCGCGCTTCACGTTGCGCCCCCCGCCAGCGGCAGATTGGCGCGAAAGTGGGCGCCGCGCTCGCCGTCGACGATCTCAAGACTGCCGCGATGCGCCAGCGCGAATTCGTGTGCGATGGCCAGACCGAGACCGACGCCGGGAACGCCCTTGCCGGCAGAGCCCCGGAAGAAGGGTTCGAAGATACGTTGGCGGTCCTCGGCACTGACGCCCGGCCCCTCGTCGAGCACGTCGAGCACCGCGTTCTCGCCGGCGCGGCTCAGCGTGATGCGCACGACGCCGCCGTCCGGCGAGAACTTGATGGCGTTCGACACCAGATTGTTGACCAGTGCCGCCAGCGCCTCGCTGCCGCCATCGACGGTCAGCGGCGCCAGCGACCCGGAGATGCGCAGTTGCCGGTCGCGCGCGGCAAGCTGATGCGTCGCCAAGGTATGCTCGACCACCTTGTCGAGGCGAATGGGCCTGGTTTCCATGTGATCGCGGGCATGGCTGGCCTGTTGCATGCGCAGCAAGCCGTCGATCAGTCCCTGCAAGCGGATGGCGTTGGTTTGCATGATCCCGGCGATCTTCGCCTGTTGCGGCGTCAGCGGACCGGCGACGCCCTCGTTGAGCAGGCTGGCGCCTTCGCGCAACGTCGCCAGCGGCGTCTTCAGTTCGTGGGAAGCGTGGCGCATGACGCGGGTGCGCTCGGCCTCAAGCGCCAGCAGGCGCCGCCGCAGCCATTCGAGACGCCGGCCGACGCGTTGCATGTCCTCCGGCCCACGTAGCCGAATCCGCCTATCGAGCTGGCCTTCGCCCAACGTCAACACCGCGCGCTCGAAGCGCCGCCACAAGCGATCCACCATGCGACGGGCGAGCCACAGCAGCAATCCGCTCAAGACCAAGGCCGCCACCAGGGCGGCCATCAGGCGCTGCCGCAACCGGTCCGCCTGCTCGCGAAAGGCCTCGCGCTCCCGATCGACCAGCCGACTGGCGTCGTCCAGCACGAGCGTCAGTTCCCCCCTGAGCTCGCCGAGTAGCGACCGCAATTGCGGCATGCCTTCGCCGCGGACTCCCAATCTCTCGTATGCCGCCGCCTCTGCCGTGCGCATCGCACCGACCCGACCGGCGACGCCGGCAAGCAAGGGTAGCGCCGCGTACTCCTCGGCACTTCGCCGCCATTCCTGTCTTACGGCTCCGTACTCGTCGAGCAGCGAGGTTTCGCGCAGCACCTCATATTGGCGCAGGATGCGCTCCATTTGGTTGAACTCTTCCTGCAAGGCATGCGCAAGCGTGGCGGCGCTGGACGCCTGGCGCACCGACTCCTCGCCGCGCAGGGTCAGGTCGTCGACCATCAACGACGCATAGCCGACCGCCGCCAG
The DNA here is from genome assembly GCA_016214175.1 of Rhodocyclales bacterium. Taxonomy (GTDB): domain Bacteria; phylum Pseudomonadota; class Gammaproteobacteria; order Burkholderiales; family Rhodocyclaceae; genus Nitricoxidireducens. Next base: position 6,097 of record JACRPB010000365.1, on the reverse strand, counting down.
CAGCGGCAGCATGGCCAGAACGGAGCCCAATACGATAAGTCTCAGGAAGGAGCTGGGATAGAGATTCACGCAGCGCTACTCGGTAGGATTCACGGAACACCAGGAGATCCCGCGTTTTGCGGCCACTGCCGCAAGCGCGCTCGCATTCTCCAGGATGCAAGCGCGTTTCGCTGCCAAAAGAAGCACATCGCCACTCTACGTATCCCGAACACCGCCGCCGGGTCGTTCGCAGAGGCAACTTCGACCGGCGCCACGCCGCCCGCAGGCTACTCAGCTTGGACACCGGAAACCCGCCTTCCGGTTCCGCAAAACAACTCGAAGCTGCGCGCATGGACGGCAGCAGCGCTCATCCTCGCTTCCCGCCAAGAAGGTCGCCTCGGCCTTATCTGAGGGCAGCCGTATGTGATCCATTTCACACCGACCTTCGGCCACATCAACAGGCTCAATACCCGACTACATCGCCTTTGGTAAAGCGGCACGATCAAGCTTTGCGGATGCAATCAAAACCTTACGGCGATCATGCGACGCGATCTCGATCAAGACCAAGCCCATAAGTCGGATTAACAATTTCCATTCGTCATCTCTATCCCATAACGTAGAGTTCAGTTACGGCACGCCCGTCGCACAACGGGCGCCCAGTCCGGGAAACACCCAGCAGTGGAAGGAGTCGCAGCATGGAACCACGCACCGTTCCGAGTCTCACGCAAGAACCAGCCCTATCGCACTCGTCTCCAGCGACCCCGGTGGACAAGCGGCTCGAGGCTATTTCCCTGCCGACGGCCAATCGATCATGGATCGCGTCGAATCTCCGGCACACCAGTCCGATTTTCGGCGGCAACCTGTTCCGCGTCCTCGGCAGCGGCAACCTCAGACAGCGACTGGCCGGAGAATTCGGCGAGGATTTCGCGACGTTGATGCGCGAAGTCGATTTTCTGATGGGAAAGCGTTTTCCGCTGGGCGTTGCGCTCGTCGTCGGCGAAATGAAGGAATCCGTCTGCCGTCAGCTCAAGAAGAACCTGCTGCGCCAGGCGGATTACATCTCATGGTTCGTCGCAGGACCGGTGCTGATCGCGGCTTTTCGCGAGGGGCTATTCGACGAGTTGCACCAAGCCTGGCGCCTGGTCACCACCGACAATGCCAATATCGCGACCGGCGTGGCCTTCTCGCGCGGCTTGCACGGGGCGAACGAGCTGCTGAGCGCAGCCCATACGGCGCTGCACCGGGCGCTGCTGCAGAACAAGCGGCTACTGGTTCTCGATCAAGCCGAAGCGACGGCCGCCGTCGCAAGCCAGAAAATCGCGACGACCATGAAGCAACATCTCGCGTCCGGCGGCGGCAGTTTCGACGCCTACTTCCAGCCGCAGGTCGAAATCGGCAGCGGTAAGCCGGTTGGCGCCGAAGCCATGGCGCGCTGGGCGCCGGACGACATCGCCATTCCGCCGGCACAGTTCATACCGATCGCCGAAGAGTACGGGCTGATCGGCGAAATCGGGCAACTGATGTTCGCCCGGGCCGCTCATACGCTGAGATCGCTGCGCGATTCGGGATACGAAGTGCCGCGCATGGCGATCAACGTTTCGGCGGCCCAGTGCCGCGCGGACGACTTCCTGCGCACGGCGATCGAGATACTGCGCGACGAAGACCTCGCCCCCACGGACATCGAACTCGAAATCAGCGAATCCATGGTCGGCGCCGGCAGTTGGGAATTCCTCGGCAGTCTGGCGGAAATCGCGGCCGCGGGCTTTCACATTGCCATCGACGAATTCGGCACCGGCAGTTCGTCGCTGGCGCGGATACGCGAGATTTCGGCCGGAAAAATCAAGCTCGACCGGGCTTTCGTGACCCGGCTGCCCGATGACCAGACGGCCTGCACGATGTGCCGCATGGCGCTGGATCTTGTCCATGGTCTGGGCAAGACGTCGCTCGCCTACGGCATCGAGCGCCCGGAACAGGCCATCTACCTCGGCGCCCTCGGCTGCGCCTACGGACAGGGCTATTACTGGGCGAGCCCGATGTCCGAAAGCGACCTGATCGACTGGTGGGGCCAGGGCCGGACGACCCACTGAGCGGACCGCATCTCGTTGCCTTCGTCGGCGCGCATTCCGCCCCGGTCTTGGTTAAGATTGGGCATGATCAATATACGTCGGCTGCGGGCCGTTGCATGGGCGGTGCTCGCCGCATTCCTGTCGTGCGCGGCCGCCGCCCAAGCGCAGGAATCGCGCCTGCCCGCTGCCGTGGCGACCGCTCTGAAGGAAGCCGCCATTCCGCTCGCCGCCGTCGCCGTCCAGGTGCAGGAAGTAGGGGCGCATGCGCCGCGCCTGACCGTCAACGCCGCGCAGCCGATGAATCCGGCTTCGGTGATGAAACTCGTCACCACCTTCGCCGCGCTGGACCTGCTCGGACCCGCCTACACCTGGAAGACCGAGGCCCGCATCGATGCGCCGGTCGCCGACGGCGTGCTCGCCGGCGATCTTTACCTCAAGGGCGGCGGCGACCCCAAACTGACGTTCGAACAGTTCTGGCTGCTGCTGCGGCAACTGCGCGCCCAGGGCATACGCGAAATCGCGGGCGACCTGGTGCTGGACCGTTCCCTGTTCGAACCGCCCGCTGCGGATGAAGCCGCGTTCGACGACCAACCCCTGCGTCCGTACAACGTCGCCCCCGACGCCCTGCTGGTCAGCTTCAAGACGATGCGCCTCGCCCTCGTGCCGAACGCCGCGACGAAGACGATAGGCCTTACCGCCGAACCGCTGCCGGCAAACCTGGACATCGTGAACCTGCTCCGCCTGTCCAACAACGGCTGCGGCGACTGGAAAAGCAGGCTGCGCGCCGACGTCACGCGGCACAGCGACCGTTTCCGCCTCGCGCTGACCGGCAGCTACGCCGTTTCCTGCGGACAGAAGAACTGGAACCTGGGTGTGATGCCGCACGCCGCTTACGACTTCGGCGTTTTCGTCCAGCTTTGGCGCGAACTCGGCGGAGAGATCAGGGGCGGCGTGCGCGACGGCGGCGCGCCGTCGACCGCCCGACTCGTCGCCGCCATCGAGTCCCCCAGCCTTGCCGAGATCGTGCGCGACATCAACAAGTTTTCGAACAACGTCATGGCGCGCCAACTCTATCTGACCCTCGCCGCCGAATCCGGCCGGCGCCCGGCCCGGGCGGCCGATGCCGACGCCGCGATCCGCGCCTGGCTCGATGCCAAGGGCCTGCGCTTTCCCGAACTCGTGATCGAGAACGGCTCCGGCCTGTCGCGACGCGAGCGCATCAGCGCCGACAGCCTCGCCAGGCTGCTGCAAGCGATCTGGAAGAGCCCGCTGATGCCGGAAGTCATCGCCTCGCTGCCGCTGGCGGCCGTCGACGGCACCATGAAGAAGCGCTTCAACGGCAACGGCGCATCCGGACAGATGCACCTCAAGACTGGCACCCTGGAAGACGCGAAGACCGTCGCCGGCTACGTCCTCGACCGTCGCGGCCACCGGCAGGCCGTCGTGTTTCTCATCAACCACGCCAACGCCCAGGCCGGCCAGGCCGCCCAGGACGCCCTGCTGCAATGGGTCTACGAGGGCGGCACGCCATGAAGCGCGCCGGCATGCTGCTGTTCGGCTTCGGCTACATCGTCCTCTTCGTCGAAGCCGTGCGCGTCGGCGTCGCCTGGTGGCGCGGCGAGATCGGGCAGCCGAGCTGGGACGAAGGACTGCTGCTGGCGAGCCTGCCCGTGCTGGCCTGGATCTGGTGGCAGCACCTGTCACCTTTCGGCCGCGGCCGCGGCCAATGCCTGCTGCCGCCCGACGACGCGGGTAAACCACCGCGATAGCGGCCGAAAAGCCGCGCAGTTCCAAGGAAACGCAGGGCTGAGGCAGCGGCGCGGCGGGGTATCATCGCCTCGCCCGCCATGGATACCGTCTTCATCCTCGCCGTCGTCGCCGTCGCCGTCGTCCTCGTCTTCGATTACACCAACGGCTTTCACGACGCCGCCAACATCGTCGCCAGCGTCATCGCCTCGCGCGCCATGACGCCCGTGCAGGCGGTGCTGATCGTCGGCGTCTTCGAATTCCTCGGCCCCCTGCTCGGCGGTACCGCCGTCGCCAACACCATCGGCAAATTCATCACGCTCGACGGCCTGGAACCCGCCGCGGCGCTGACCGTCGTTCTCTGCGGCCTGATCGGCGCCATCGTCTGGAATCTGTTCACCTGGTGGCGCGGCATTCCCTCCTCGTCGTCCCATGCGCTGGTCGGCGGGCTCGCCGGCGCCGTGGTCGTCGCGGTCGGCGCCGACCACGTCGTCTGGGGCGTCGCCGAACTCGCCCACGGCCACGTCACCGGGGTCATGAAAGTGCTGGCCGCCCTGCTGCTGTCGCCGCTGATCGGCTTCTGGGCCGGCTTCGGCCTCCAACGCCTGATGCTCCTGCTGCTGCGCAGCGCGCGGCCGACGGTGAATCGCAATCTGCGCAACGTGCAGTTCCTCACTGCCGCCGGACTCGGCTTTTCCCATGGCGCCAACGACGCGCAGAAAAGCATGGGCATCCTCACCCTGGTGCTGGTGCTGGGCGGCTTCGCCGACACGTTCGAAGTGCCGCTCTGGGTCATGGTCGCCTGCGCCAGTTCCATCACCCTGGGCATCCTGTCCGGCGGCTGGCGCATCGTGCGCACGCTCGGCTTCGCCATCTACAAGGTACGGCCACTGCACGCCTTCGATTCACAATGCGCCTCGGCGGCCGTGATCTTCGCCGCCTCGGCGCTCGGCGCGCCGGTATCGACCACCCACGTCGTCGCCACCTCGATCATGGGCATCGGCGCCGCCGAGCGCCCGAAGGCGGTACGCTGGGCCAAGGCCGGCGAAATCGCCACCACCTGGATCGTCACCATCCCCGGCGCCGCCCTGGTGTCGGTTCTCTGCACCTTCATCCTGCGGGCGATCTCGCCCTGACCGGGAGCGCACCATGATCCAAGACTCGAAGTCCCTGCTCGCACGCATCATCGACCGCGTCTTCCCGCAGACGCCGGACTTCTTCCAACTTCTGCACGAACAGAGCATCCACGTCGTGCATACGGTGAGCCTGCTCGTGCATTTCATGGAAACGAACGACGATGCGGTCGGCCAGCAGATCCGCGAAGACGAGCACGCCGCCGACCGCGTCAAGATGCAGAACACCCACATCCTCAACGAAGCCTTCTCGACGCCGATGGACCGCGAGGACATCTACCGCGCCATCACCACCCTCGACGAGGTCGTCAACGGCTGCAAGGATGCCGTCAGCGAAATGCACGCGCTCGCCCTCACTCCGGACGTCTTCACGCTCGACATGGCGCGCCTGCTCCACGACGGCGTCGTCGCGCTCGAAGCGGGTTTCGGCAAGCTGGCCACCGCGCCGGGCGCTGCCGCCGACGATGCCGACGTCGCGCGCAAGGCCGAACGCCATGTCGAAAAGCTCTACCGCAAGGCGCTCGCGGACCTGTTCCAGGGCGACAACTACATCCACATGTTCAAGCAGCGCGAGATCTACCGACACCTGACCAACGCCGCCGAGCGCATGGCGCACTGCGCCAACACGCTGCACGACATCGTCGTCAAGATGGTGTAAGCGGGCTCGTCGCACAGGCGACCTGTCGCGGCCCCATAGAAAAAATCACTCCCGCCTGCGGCAACGCAGCACCGCGCCGCCCGCTCGCCAACCGGCACACCGGCGCCTGCCTGCGGCAATGCAACATGCCCTGTGCTTACGACATACATCGTCCGGCCGACGCCCGGCGACGGCGCTTGCAACCCTAAAGGCGCCAATGTTAAATGCAACACGCAACCGGAGAAGCGCACGACGCACGCGCGCCGTGCCGACGACACCGACAAATCCAGGGAGCCTGTATGGACGGCAGATTCGCCGAATGGTGGCAAAAGCGACGGGGACTCGCCGAGCGCAAGGCCTTCGAACGCTTGATGCGGCCGACCATCGACCAGACCCTGGCCGAGTTCCACGCTTTCCCCGAGGAGGATCTGCGCGACGAGAGCATCACCGCGCGCAAGATCATCGCCGAATACCGCGACAACAAACGCAAGCGCCCCGAGTCCTGGGAGGAAATGTTCCAACTGGAGCTCGTCCTG
>JACRPB010000364.1 GCA_016214175.1 Rhodocyclales bacterium | reverse complement strand
GGCGGGTGGGTGGGGTACTTCGTGCGGGCGATATCTGCGCCGTTTGCAGCGGGAGACCGAGCGAAGTACCCCGCCCGCCCGCGCACCGTGCGGGGCGCACAATCAATGGCGACGCCAATCGCTAAACCGCAATCCCCAGCTTGCCGCCGTACATGCCCTCGATGGTGTCGCCGAACTGGCGGTTGATGGCGCGGCGTTTGACCTTCATGGTCGGCGTGACTTCGCCGTCTTCTTCGAGCAGTTTCTTCGGCAGGATGCAGAAGCGCTTGACCTGCTCGACGCGGGCGAGATTGTTGTTCACGCGGCGTACTTCGTCGAGGATCAGTTCGCAGACTTCGCGCGCTTCGGCGAGCGAGGCGTAGGTCGTGTATTGCACCTTGCGGTCCTGGGCGAACTTGACGACGTGCTCCTCGTCGAGAACGATCAGCGCCGTGACGTAGTTGCGGCCGTCGCCGATGAGAATGGCGTCGGCGATGTAGGGGCTGGTCTTGAGTTCGTTCTCGATCAGTTGCGGCGCGATGTTCTTGCCGCCCGAGGTGATGATCAGGTCCTTCTTGCGGTCGGTGATGCGCAGGAAGCCGCGGGCGTCGATTTCGCCGACGTCGCCCGAATGCAGCCAGCCGTCCTGCACGGTTTCGGCGGTGGCCTCCGGGTTGCGGAAATAGCCTTTGAAGACGTTGGGGCCGCGCACCAGGATTTCGCCGTCGTCGGCGATGCGCACTTCGATGCCGGGCAGGGCGGGGCCGGCGTTGGCCGGGTCGATCAAGTCGCCCTGGTGGCAGGTGGTGGGGCCGCTGCCCTCGGTCTGGCCGTAGATCTGGCGCAGCGGCAGGCCGATGGCGTGATAGAAGCGCAGCACGTCGGGCGAGATCGCGGCGGCGCCGGTGACGGCGACGCGCACGCGCTCGAAGCCGATGCGCTCGCGCAGCTTGCGCAATACGGCGAGGTCGGCGAGCCGGAACGCGAGCTTGAGCCAGAGCGGCACGCCGCGCGCGCTGTCGAGGCGTGCATGGGCGTATTGGCGGCCGACGGCGAGCGCGGCGCCGAAGGCCAGGCGCTTGAACCAGTGGGCGTCGCGCATGCGGATCAGGATCAGCGACTGGTATTTCTCCCAGATGCGCGGCACCGAGAACAGGAAGGTCGGCGAGACCTCCTTGGTGTTCTGCATCACGGCGTCGAGATTCTCGATGAAATGGACGCGGTAGCCGGCAGTGAGCGCGATGTAGGTCGACAGCAGGCGTTCCGCGATGTGCGAAAGCGGCAGGAAGGAAACCACGTCCTCGTCGGCGCCGACGTCGAAGGCCTCGGTCAGGCAGCGGCCGGTCCAGGTGATGTTGCGGTGGGTCAGCATTGCGCCCTTGGGCTGGCCGGTGGTGCCCGAGGTGTAGATCAGCAGAGCGGTGGCGTCGGGATCGAGCGCGGCGAGGAGCTGCTCGAACTCGTCAGTCAGCGCGGCGGTGCGGCCGCGGACGACGAGTTCGTCCCAGGACATCACCATCGGGTCGGAAAAGTCGCGCAGGCCTTCCATGTCCATGACGACGATCCAGCGCAGCGTCGGCGTCTGGGCGCGGATCTGCAATGCCTTGTCGAGCTGCTCCTCGTTCTCGACGATGAAGACGACGCTGTCCGAGTGGCCGACGATGTAGGCACACTCCGGTGCCGCATTCGTGGTGTAGATGCCGACCGTGACGGCGCCGATGGCCTGCACGGCGAGGTCGGTGTAGAGCCACTCGCGGCGGTTCTCGCCGATGACGGCGACGCGGTCGCCGGGCGCTACGCCGAGCGCGAGCAGGCCGCAGCCGGCGTCTTTCACTGCCGCCGCATAGTCGGCATAGCTGACGTCGCGCCAGAGGCCGAGGTGCTTGTAGCGCAGCGCCGTCGCCGCGCCGTCGCGCGCCGCGCGCGCGAACAGCAGGCCGGGGGCCGAGGTGGCGGCATCAGAAGAAAGTTCCGCAGTCATTCCACTCCTCTCGATTTGCGTATGCGGGCGGCTTGTCGTGGCGTGGCGGGCATAGTAGCATCGAAAAAAACAAGCGCGCCGTACCGGCCGCGCGGAGGAGACGGTAGCAAAGATGCGTTGCAATCTCGCCATGGCGCGCGGATAGGACTGCGCCATGGACATGAAGCGTTCCTATTACGAGGATTTGCGGCTGTTCGACACGCTGCCGCTCAGCCTCTGGCTGGGCGTCGCGGTGCTGGCGCTGGCGGCGGCGCCGGCCGTGTTCGGCAACTATCCGCTCTACGTCATCGGCTATATCGCCATCAACGTCATCGTCGCGCTCGGGCTCAACGTGCTGGTCGGCTATACGGGACAGATCTCGCTCGGCCACGCCGGCTTCTTCGCCATCGGCGCCTATGCGGTGACGATGCTGGCCAACGCCGGCCTGCCCATCCTGCCGGCGCTGTTGCTGGCCGGCCTGATTGCCGCCGCCTTCGGTTTCCTGCTCGGCCTGCCGGCCTTGCGCCTCGAAGGGCCCTACCTCGCGGTGGTGACGCTGGGCTTCGGTCTCACCGTGGAAACCATTTTCGCCAAGGCGGCGTTTTTCGGCGGCGCCACCGGACCGGCGGTGCCGGCCTTCGATCTCGTGCTCGTGCCCGGATTCAGCCGCGAACAGAATCTTTACCTGCTGATCGTCGCCACTGCCGGCCTCTCCTTGCTGGCGGTGCGCAATCTGATGCACACGCGCGTCGGCCGCGCCTTCGTTGCCATCCGCGATTCGGACATCGCCGCCTCCTGCGCCGGTGTCGACCTCACGTACTACAAGACGCTGGCCTTTGCCGTCAGCGCCTTCTTCACCGGCCTCGGCGGCGGCCTGTTCGCCTTCCATCTCGGACAGGTCGATCCGACGACCTTCAACCTGATGCTGTCTATCCTGTTCCTGGCCATGGTGGTGATCGGCGGCGTCGGCTCCATCCTCGGTTCCGTTCTCGGCGCCGTCGTCATCAGTCTGCTCAACCTGAAGCTGAAGGGACTGAAAATGGCCGACTTCGAGCAACTTCCGCTCATCGGCCACGAACTCGCCGGATTCCTCGGTCGCAACTTCATGGAAACCGGCATGGCGAACATCCAGTTCATCGTGTACGGGACCATCCTCGTGCTGATCATGCTGTTCGAGCCGCTCGGACTCTACGGCATCTGGATACGCACCAAGCGCTACTGGCGCACCTGGCCGTTCTGACATGGAATTCCTCGGCGCGCTCCCGCAAGTCATGTTCAGCGGCATCGCTGCGGGTGCGGTTTACGCGCTGCTGGCGCTGGCGATGGTGATCATCTACCGCACGACCGAGGTGCTCAATTTCGCCCAGGGCGACATGGCGATGATGACCACTTATGTCGCGCTGGCCATGATCGTCGGCAGCGGCCTGCCGCTGTACGCCGCCGTGCCGCTGGCGCTCGCCTTCGCGGCAGGGCTCGGCGCCTTCGCCGAGTTCGCCTGCCTGCGCCGCGCCAAGGAGCCGAGCGTGCTGGGGCTGATCATCATCACCCTCGGCATCGAAATGATCGTCTTCGGCTTCGCCTCGTGGAAGTGGGGCGGCGAGCCGCGCGACATGCCGATTCCGCTCAGCCCCTACGACGGCATCACGGCCGGCGGCGTCATCATGAGCTACCTCGAACTCATCACCATCGCCGTCGCCGCGCTCACCATCGGCGCGCTGTTCCTGTTTCTCAATCGCTCCAAGGCCGGGCTGGCGATGCGGGCGACGCAGCAGAACCGCGCCGTGGCGCGGCTGATGGGCATCCGCGTGCGCCGCGTCGAGATGTTCGCCTGGGCGCTGGCGGCGGTGGTCGGCGGCATCGCCGGTCTGCTGGTCGGACCGGCGACGACGGTCGAGCCCTACATGATGTGGGAGCCGATGATGAAGGGCTTCGCCGCGGCCGTGCTCGGCGGCATGACCTCGCTACCCGGCGCGGCGCTCGGCGGCGCCATCATCGGCATCGTCGAGAACCTGTTCGGCTACTACGTATCCACCGCGTTCAAGTCGGTCGTGCCATTTGCGGCCATCCTGTTGATGCTTACCGTCAAACCCTCGGGCCTGCTGGCCCGGCATTACGTCAAGAAAGTCTAACGAGGAGATCGATGATGCTGAAGAAACTAGGAAACATCGCAGCGCTCGCGGCCAGTTTGTGGCTTCCGCTTTCGGCGTCGGCGGCCGAATTGACCGGCGTCACCGACACCGAAATCCACATTGCGCAGTGGGGCCCGCAGACCGGCCCGGCGGCGCCCTGGGGCTCGGTGGCGCGCGGCACCGGCATGCTGTTCCAGATGATCAACGACGCCGGCGGCATCCACGGCCGCAAGATCGTTTATCACATGTTCGACGACCAGTACAACCCGGCCAAGACCGTGGCCGGCGTCAAGGAACTGGTCGAAAAGGAACCGGGGATTTTCGCCATCGCCTCGGGCGTCGGCACTTCGCCCGGCCTCGCGGTCAAGGACTACCTGATGGAACGCGGCATCCCCTGGGTCGGCCCGGCGGCCGGTTCGCTGCACTGGATTACGCCGCCGCAGAAGGCGCTGTTCGCGGTCTATCCGCTCTATGCCGACGAGGCCAAGCTGCTGGTGCGCCACCTGGTGGAGAAGGAAGGCAAGAAGAAGATCGCGATTTTCTACGCCAGCGACGAGTACGGCGAGAACGGCCATCGCGGCGCGGTCGCGGAACTTCAGCGCTTGGGTCTCACGCCGGCGATCGAGGTCTCGGTCAATCAGGCCGACCGCGATCTCAAGTCGCACCTGCTCAAGCTCAAGGAGAGCGGCGCCGACGCGGTGCTGATGTGGGTGAACCCGACCCATGCCGTGATCACGCTGAAGACGGCCGCGGCGCTCCAGTTCTCGCCGCAATGGGCGACCAGTTCGACCCTGTCCGACGTGCCGCTGATGCAGACCATCACCGGCGGGCTGTGGAAGAACATCATCTTCGCCAGCTTCAGCGAACTGCCGGACGCCGATGTCCCGACCGTCACCAAGTATCGCGCGGCGTTCCCGAAATACGCGCAGCAGGGCGAGCGCTGGGGCGTGTTCTTCATGGCCGGCATCGGCTTCGTCGAGCCCATGGTCGAGGGGCTACGCCGCGCCGGACGCAATCTGACGCGCGAGAGCTTCATCGCCGCCATGGAGTCGATCCGCGACTACAAGGGCGTCATGGGCGCGATTTCCTACGGTCCCGGCCAGCGCCAGGGACAGCGCGCGGTCTTCCTCGCCCGCACCGACGACACGGGCACCAAGGTGACGCAACTCACGCCCTGGACCGAGGTCAAGTAAGCGCAACCTCTTGACGGCCGCCCCCGCACGGGGCGGCCGGGAGCATTCGTGTCCGCACTCCTCGAAATCGACCAGATCGGGATTTCCTTCGGCGGCGTCAAGGCCTTGCTGGGCGTCAGCCTGGCCGTCGCGCGCGGCGAGGTCGTGGCGCTGATCGGCCCCAACGGCGCCGGCAAGACGACGGTCTTCAACTGCATTTCCGGCCTCTACCATCCGCAGCAGGGCCGTATCGTCGTCGACGGCCGCGAGATTCAGGGCTTGCGGCCGCATCGCGTGGCGCAACTGGGCATCGCGCGGACCTTCCAGAACATCGAGCTGTTCAAGCACATGAGCACGGTGGACAATCTGCTGCTGGGCCGCCACCTGCACATGCGCAGCGGCGTGCTAGCGGGCATGGCGCTGTTGGGGCCGTACCTGCCGGCGGCGCGCGAGGAACTGCGCCACCGCACGCGCGTCGAGGAGATCATCGACTTTCTCGACTTGCAGGCGGTGCGCGGCGAGCGCGTCGGCAATCTGCCCTACGGCACGCAGAAAGTGGTGGAACTCGGGCGTGCGCTGGCGATGGAGCCGCGCGTGCTGCTGCTCGATGAGCCGGCGGCCGGCATGAACCTGGAGGAGAAGCAGGACTTGCGCATCTGGATCCAGGACATCGTCGCCCTCTTCGGCGTCGCCATCCTGCTGATCGAACACGACATGCAGTTCGTCGGCGATCTCGCGCAACGCGTCGTCGCCCTCAATTACGGCGAGTGCATCGCCGCCGGCACGCCGGCCGAGGTGCGCGCCCATCCGGAAGTGTTGAAGGCTTATCTCGGTGCGGAGGCGGTGGCATGACGGCACTGCTCGCGCTCGCCAACGTCGATACCTATTACGGACCGATCCAGGCGCTGCGCGGCGCGTCGCTCGCGATCGACGCCGGGGGCATCGTCGCCGTGCTGGGCGCCAACGGCGCCGGCAAGACCACGCTGCTGAAAACGGTGATGGGCCTGCTCGACGACCAGCCGGACAAAGGCAGCATCGATTTCGACGGTGCCTCCATCGTCGGCGCCCAGACCGAGGAGATTGCGCGCCGCGGCATCGCCTATGTGCCCGAGGGACGCGAGGTATTCCGCGAACTGACGGTGCTGGAGAACCTTCAGGCCGGAGCGTTTTCCCGCCGCGACGATACGGCCGCCGACCTCGCGCGCATGTTCGGCTACTTTCCGCGCCTGATGGAAAGGCGCGACCAGAGCGCCGGCACCCTGTCGGGCGGCGAGCAGCAGATGCTGGCGATCGCGCGCGCGCTGATGAGCCGGCCGCGGCTCCTGATGCTGGACGAGCCCTCGCTCGGCTTGTCGCCCTTGCTGGTGCAGGAAATCTTCGCCATCCTGCGCACCATCAATGGCGACGGCGTCACCATCTTCCTCGTCGAGCAGAATGCACGCATGGCGCTTTCGGTCGCCGACCGGGCGCTGGTGATGGAGCACGGCCGTTTCGTGCTCGACGGCAGCGCCGCGGAAATCGCCGCCGACCCGGACGTGCAGGAGTTCTACCTCGGCATCGCCGGCGAGGAATCGGTCAAGGGCTATCGGCGCTACCGGCGCAAGAAGCGCTGGCGCTGAGGCTCGCGGCCGGCTCAGCCCCGGCCGTCGGTGCGCAGCAGAAAGACGCCGAGCGTGCGGTCGGACTTCTGCGCGTGGTCGATCAACCAGTCGGCCAGCAGGCGCTGGCAAGTGAAGGCGAGATAGCGGAAGTCCTCGCGGCCGTCGCTGACCATGGCGGCAAACTGCTGGTAGGACTGGCGCAGGCGGCGATGCTCGCGGGCGTGGTCGGGCGCGTGAGGATAGCCGGCGTCTTCCATCAGGGTTTCCTCGGCGAGGAAGTGCGCGTCGAGGGCGTCGCCGAGGCGGGCGATGGCTGCCGCGACGTTGTCGCGACGATCGCTGAGCAGATTGCCCACCAGCGCGTTGGTCATGGCCAGCAGGCCGCGATGGTCGGTGTCGACCTGGTCGACGCCGACGCGGTAGTCGTCGCTCCAGGGGCGGATGAGGTCGGCGGCGCCGTCGGGCGTGACGTGGCAGCGCTCAAGATAGATGCGCGCCGGACGGTCGTCGGGGCAGACGTCCAGGCATTGCCGCAGCATGGCGTGCGCATCGTCGCCGTAGCCGAGGTAGTAGCACGCCAAGGCGGTCTCGAACAGCTTGCGCGTGTTGCGCTTGGCGTTGCGCAAGGGCGTCGGGTCGGCGTCGAAGACCTCGTAGATCGACTGGATCTCCTGCTTGCCGCGCACCTGGCGGCGGTCGATGAAACGGATGCCGAAGGGCGCCGGGTCCTTCAAGCCGAGCAGGGTGTGCTCGCTGATGAGCAGGGAAACGTCCCATTCGCGCGTGATGCGTTCGAGGCGCGCGGCGAGGTTCACGGCATCGCCGATGACCGTGACATCCATGCGCGAGGCCGAGCCGACGGTGCCGAGCATGACGGTGCCGGTGTTGATGCCGATGCCGATGCGGATCGAGACGTAGCCGGCGCGGTGGCGGCCGGCGTTGTAGATGTCGAGCTGGTTGAGGATGGACACGGCGCCGCGCAGCGCGTCGTCGGCCGAGGCCGGGAACAGCGCCAGGATCGCGTCGCCGACGTATTTGTCGATGACGCCGCCGTTGGCGGCGATCGCCGGCTGCATCTGGGAGAGGTAGGAATTCAGGAAGTTGAAGTTTTCCTGCGGCGTGATCGACTCGGAGAGGCCGGTGAAGTCGCAGATGTCGGCGAACAGGATGTTCATCGACTGCTCGACCTGGTCGCCGAGGCGGACTTCGCGGATGTCCTGGAATCCCATCAATTGCAGGAATTGCCGCGGCACGAAGCGCTCGTAGGCGTCTTCGACGCTCTTGAGGCGCTCCATGGTCGCCTCGTGGGCGGTCACCTCGTCGAGCAGGGTCCGCCTTTGTTCCGGCGTTCCCGGTTTGTCGTGCCGTGCAGTCATGGGGTTGCGGTCGCCTGTTAGCAAGTAAAATCATACCCGAATGGAGACCACCCCGCTGCCCAACCACGACCAGCCTTCCGACTGGGTCCGGCGTTTTGCCCCGCTGATTCCCGCCGGCGGCAAGGTGCTCGACCTCGCTTGCGGCAAGGGGCGCCACGCCCGCCTGCTTGCAACGCTCGGCTACGCGGTCGAAGCCGTGGATCGCAATGCCGACAATTTGGCCGGATTGGCCGGCAGCGAGGGCATCAGCGTTCACCAGGCCGATCTCGAAGGCGGTCCCTGGCCTTATTATGGTTTTGCCTTCGACGGCATCGTCGTGACAAATTACCTGCATCGGCCGTTAATGCCCAATATTTTGGGGGCGCTTGCCGTAGGAGGCGTCCTCGTCTATGAAACGTTCATGCAAGGCAACGAGCGCTTCGGCAAGCCCGCCGATCCGGCTTACTTGCTGCGGCCCGGCGAACTGCTGGAAATCGTGCGCAAGCGCTTCGCCGTGGTGGCCTTCGAACAGGGCGAAGTGGCCGCTCCGCGCCCGGCGGTGATTCAGCGCATTTGCGTGCGGCGCGGCGAAGGGGCTCGCCTGCCCGAACATTGACCGGGATCGAAAGGGGACGCGGGAATGACGTTTGCGGACAGCAATGCGCGCTTGCAGGCCGTCGTGGATACGATGGTGGACAGCGTCGTCACCATCGACGCCGCCGGAACGATCCATGCCGTGAACGCCGCGGCGGAGCGTTTGTTCGGCTATGCGGCCGGGCAGATGGTCGGCCGCAACGTCAATATGCTGATGCCGCAAGTCTATGCCGACGCACACGACGGCTACTTGAAGCGCTATCGCGACACGGGCGTGGCCCGGATCATCGGCAAGGGCCGCGAAGTCGTCGCCAAACGGGCCGACGGCGTGCAGATCCCGGTCGACCTGGCGGTGTCCGAGTTCGAGGTGGACGGCCAACGCGGTTTCGTCGGCATCCTGCGCGACATCACCGAACGCAAGCGCGCCGCGGCGGAACAGGCGCGGCTGCATGCCCTGCTGGCCCAGATCATCGACGGCGATCCGGTGCCGACATTCGTCATCGACGCCCGCCACGTGGTCACCCACTGGAATCGGGCCTGCCAGAAGATCACCGGCTGCGCCGCCGCCGCGGTGGTGGGCACGCCCGAGCATTGGCGCGCCTTCTACGACAGCAAGCGGCCGACGCTGGCCGATCTCATCGTCGACGGTGCGCATGCCGATGACCTCCTGCGCTTCTACAAGGACAAGCGGCTGACGCGGTCGCCGCTCATTCCCGGCGCGTTCGAGGCCGAGGATTTTTTTTCCCGTTTAAGCGAAGGCGGCAGTTGGCTCTTCTTTACCGCGGCGCCGCTCACGGATGGCGACGGCAAGGTGATCGGCGCCATCGAGACCTTGCAGGACGTGACCGAGCGGCGCCGCGCCGAAGAAGCCCTGGTGCGGCATCAGACGGAGCTCGAGCTGACGGTCGAACGGCGCACCGGCGAACTGGCCGACGCCCACCGCCAGTTGATGCAGTCGGAAAAGCTGGCCTCGATCGGACAACTGGCGGCGGGCGTGGCGCACGAAATCAACAATCCGATCGGTTTCGTGCAGTCGAACATCGGCTCCCTCGAACGCTATTTCGGCAGCCTGCTGCGTGTGCTCGAGCATTTCGAGAAGAACGAGGAACGGGTCGAGGGCTTGGGCGAGTCCGGGCAAAACTGGGTCGCCGAGGTGCGGGCCTTGTGCGCCGAGGCCGACTACGAATACCTCAAGGAGGACATCCCGGCCCTGCTGGCCGAATCGAAGGACGGCATCGACCGGGTGCGGCGGATCGTGCAGGACCTGAAGGACTTTTCCCGACCCGATACGCATCAGGACTGGGAATGGGCGGATCTCAAGGCCGGCCTCGACTCGACCCTGAACATCGTCCATAACGAGATCAAGTATCGCGCCGACGTCGTCAAGGAATACGGCCCGCTGCCGCTGGTCGAATGCCAGTTCTCGCAGTTGAATCAGGTGTTCATGAACCTCTTGGTGAATGCGGCGCAGGCGATGCCGGAAGGCAAGTACGGCCGGATCACGATCCGCTGCGGCAGCGGCGCAGAAGAGGCTTGGGTGGAAATTGCCGATACCGGATCGGGCATATCGAAGGAGAACCTGGAGCGGATCTTCGACCCGTTCTTCACCACCAAACCGGTCGGCAAGGGCACCGGGCTGGGTCTGTCGCTTTCCTACGGCATCGTCAAGAAGCACGGCGGCCGCATCGAGGTGAAGAGCGTGCAGGGCGAAGGCACGACCTTTCGCGTCGTCCTGCCGGTCAGGCAGGCGCCAGCGACGCCATGATGTCTTGCGCCACTTGCTCGATGCCGGTCGGCGACAAGTCGGCGGTGGCGAAGCTTGGCGCGGCGCCGTAAGCGGAAAAATTCTTCGTCTGCGAGCGCTGGTAGAGCGGGTCGTAATGCGCTTCCAGCAGTTCTGCGACGAGGTCGGGAAAGTTCTGTTGCGCGACGAAGGCCAGCCAGCGTTCCACGCGCTCGCCGCTTTGCAGTGAGCGCAGCAGTTCCAACTGGCCGGCCAGGCGGATCGGGTCGGTCAGGAAGTATGCGTAGTCGCGCAGCAGGAACTCGACGCGCGCCGCCAGCGTCGCGTCGATGCGCAGACAGGGCGCGGCGCGGATGGCGGCGATCAGGGATTCGGGAAGATGCACGGCGCCGATGCGGCGGCTTTCCGCTTCGGTGAACACGGGCCGCTGCGGATCGAGGGCGCCGAGCGCCGCATGCAGGCGCGACTCGAAGGCCTTTTGCGAGGGCTGCGGCGCATCGGGCAGGTTGCCGAGGAGCGAGCCCTTGTGCGCGGCGAGCTCCTCCAGATGCAGGATCTGCGCGCCATGCGCGCCCAGGGCTTCGAGGATGCGGCTCTTGGCGCTGCCGGTGGCGCCGGAGATGACCTGGAAACGAAAACGTCCGGGGAGGAATTCGAGGTCGTCCAGTACCTGCCGCCGCCACGCCTTGTAGCCGCCGTCGAGCCGATGGGCGTTCCAGCCGACTTCGCGCAGGATGTGGCAGAAGGCGCCGCTGCGCTTGCCGCCGCGCCAGCAGTAGACGAGCGGCTTCCACTCCCTGGGCTTGGCGAGGAAGTTCTCCTCGATGTGGCGGGCGATGTTGCGTGCGACGAGGACCGCACCCAGCTTCTTCGCTTCGAAGGGGGAAACCTGCTTGTAGATCGTGCCGACGCGGGCTCTTTCGGCGTCGGACAGCACGGGGCAGGAAATGGCGCCGGGCAGATGATCGTCGGCATATTCGCCGGGCGAGCGGGCGTCGATGATGTCGTCGAATTCTCCGAGTTGTGCTACCGTTGCGAGCCCTTTAGGCAGGCGTTCTGACATGGCTGTGCAAGAAAAGATTCGTCTTACCCAATTCTCTCATGGCGGCGGTTGCGGCTGCAAAATAGCACCGGCCGTGCTCTCGCGCATCATCGCCGAATCGGCGCTGAAGACGATTCCGCAGGACCTGCTGGTCGGCATCGAGACCGCCGACGACGCCGCCGTCTACCGCCTCAACGACGAGCAGGCCATCGTCGCCACCACCGACTTCTTCACCCCCATCGTCGACGACCCGCGCGACTTCGGCCGCATCGCGGCGGCGAACGCGCTCTCCGACGTCTACGCCATGGGCGGCAAGCCGATTTTCGCGCTGGCCATCGTCGGCATGCCGCTCGACAAGCTGCCCGAGACGGTGATCCGCGACATTCTCGCCGGCGGCGAATCGATCTGCGCCGAGGCCGGCATCCCGATCGCCGGCGGGCATTCGATCGACGTGCTGGAGCCGATCTACGGCCTGGTCGGACTGGGCATCGTCCATCCGCAGCGCGTCAAGCGCAACAGCGGCGCGGCGGCCGGCGACCTGCTGATCCTCGGCAAGCCGCTCGGCATCGGCATTCTGTCGGCGGCGCTGAAAAAGGGCTTGCTGACGGCGGCCGGCTACGACGAGATGATGCGCTGGACGACCAAGCTCAACGTCACCGGCGCCGCGCTGGCGCAGATCGACGGCGTGCACGCGGTGACCGACGTCACCGGTTTCGGTCTCGCCGGGCATTTGCTCGAAATCTGCCGCGGCTCGCAGCTCGCGGCCAGCGTCGAGTTCGACCGGCTGCCCGTCATCGCCGAGGCGCTGCGACATGTGCAGGCGGGCATCAGTACCGGCGCCTCGTCGCGCAACTGGACCGGCTACGGCGCCGAGGTGACGATAGGCGGCGAGGAATTGCGGCAGAAGCTGGTGACCGATCCGCAGACCAGCGGCGGCTTGCTGGTGGCTTGCGCGCCCGAGTCCGCGGCCGAGGTGCTGGCGGCGTTCGCGCGCGACGGTTTCGAGCAGGCGGCGACGATCGGCCGCATGGCGGCCGGCGCGCCGCGGCTGACGGTCATTTGAGCAGAGGCTTCAGTTCCCGCCAGACGTGATCGAGTATTTTCGGCTGGGCGGCCGCGATCGGATGCAGGCCGTCCGGCTGGAAGGCGGCGGCGTCGAGCGCGATGGGCTGGAGCAGGAAAGGCAGCAGGGCGGTCTTCTCCTGGCGGGCGACGCTGCGGTAGGCTTCGGCGAAGCGGGCCGCATAGTCGGGCCCGTAGTTGGGCGGCAGCTTGATGCCGACGACCAGTACGCGCGCCTGACGCGCCTTGGCGAGGCGCGCCATGGCCACCAGGTTGCCGCGCATCTGGGTCACCGACTGGCCGCGCAGGCCGTCGTTGGCGCCGAGTGCGATGACGACGACCGCCGGCTTGAAGCGGTCGAGCGCGGCGGGCAGGCGCGCCAGGCCGCCGGCCGTGGTTTCGCCGCTGATGCTGGCGTTGGCGACGCTGTAAGCGGGCTTTTCGCTTTCGAGGCGCTGCGCCAGCAGCGCCGGCCAGCTTTGTTCGGCGGCGATGCCGAAGCCGGCGGAGAGGCTGTCGCCGAGGATCAGGACGGTCTGGTTGGCAAGGGCTGACGCGGTGTGCAGCAGCAACGACAACAGGAGGGCGTAACGGGTCATGGCGGCGGCGATCGAGGTGGTGGGCCTGGGCAAATCCGTGTCGAGCGGCGAGGACACGCTGACGATTCTGCACGAGATTTCCTTCACGGTGGAAAGCGGCGAGGCCGTGGCTGTCGTCGGTGCGTCGGGTTCGGGCAAGTCGACGCTCCTGGGCCTCCTGGCCGGACTCGACCAGCCGAGCCGCGGCAGCGTGCGCCTCGCCGGCGAGGAACTGGCCGCGCTCGACGAGGACGCCCGCGCCGCCTTGCGCGGCCGGCTGCTGGGCTTCGTCTTCCAGTCCTTCCATCTGCTGGCGGCGCTGAATGCCCTCGAAAACGTGATGCTGCCGCTGGAACTCCTGGGCCGGGACGATGCGCGGGCGACTGCGCAGAGCATGCTCGCGCGCGTCGGCCTGGCGCACCGCCTCGGCCATTATCCCAAGCACTTGTCGGGCGGCGAGCAGCAGCGCGTCGCCCTGGCGCGCGCTTTCGCCGTCAAGCCGCAGCTCCTGCTGGCCGACGAGCCGACCGGCAACCTCGCCGCCGCGACCGGCCGCGAGATCATCGACCTCATGTTTGAAATGAACCGCGAGGCGGGCACGACGCTGGTGCTGGTCACCCACGACGAGGCGCTGGCGCGGCGCTGCGCCCGTGTGTTGCGACTGGCCAACGGGCGGCTGGTGGGGACCTCTCCCGCCTGAGAGTCGGCAACGCATCCCGCCCGGCCGTGGGCGCCGCGCCACGAGGGGGCGTTGTCGTCGGGAAGGATCGGCCGTCTTATCCGAGCGCCTGGTTCAGATCCGCGATCAGGTCGGCGGCGTCCTCCAAGCCGACGGACAGTCGCAGCATGGCGTCGGAAATGCCGCGCCGCATGCGCTCCTCGGGCGGCAGGCCGTGATGGGTCGTCGTGCACGGCTGCGTCACCAGGCTCTCGGCGCCGCCGAGACTGGGCGCCAGCGCAAAGAGCTTGAGCCGGTCGGCAACGCGCGTGGCGGCCTCGCCGCCGCCTTTGACTTCGATGCTCAGCATGCCGCCGAAACCCCGCATTTGCGACTTCGCCAGTTCATGGCCGGGAAAGTCGGGCAGGCCGGGGTAGTAGACGCGGGCGACCTGGGCATGCCGCGCCATCGCCTCGGCCACCGCCTGGGCGGTCAGGTTCTGCCTCGCCACGCGCACGACGAGCGTGCGCAGGCTGCGCGAGAGCAGGGCCGCCGTTTCGGGGGCGATCGTCGAGCCGAGGTTCTTGCGCCAGTTCCAGACCGGCATTACCAGTTCCTTGCTGCCGGCGAGCACGCCGGCGGTCAGGTCGGAATGGCCGCCGAGATACTTGGTTGCGCTATGCACGACGAAGTCGGCGCCGAGTGCCAGCGGCTGCTGGTTGACCGGCGCGGCGAAGGTGTTGTCGACCGCCAGCAGCGCGCCGTTGCGATGGCACAGGTCGGCGATGCGCCGGATGTCGAGTACTTCGAGCGTCGGATTGGTCGGCGTTTCGAGGAAGACGAGGCGGCAGCCGTCCTTGAGGTGGCTTTCGGCGAGTTCGAGTTCGTTGCCAAGCAGCAGGTGGGTGCGGATGCCGAGCAGACCGATCTGGGATCCCAGCAGTTCCAGGGTGCCGCCGTAGGCGTCGCCGAGGCAGACGATGCCGTCGCGCCCGTGGGCGAGGAACAAGGCCGCTTCCGCCGCCATGCCGGAACAGAAGGCCCAGGCCATTTCGGCGCCCTCCAGGCTGGCGAGCTTGGCTTCCAGCGCCTGGACGGTCGGGTTGAGGCCATAGCGCGTGTAGAGGCTGCCGGGCTTTCTGCCATCGACGACGTCGAGCAGGTCGGCGGTGGACGCAAATTTGAACGTGGTGGTGTTGTAGAGCGGCGTGTGCGGCGAACCATGGGCATCGTCGAATTCGCCGGCATGGACGCAGCGGGTGGAAAGTCCTTCTGGCATGGCGTTCTCCTTAGATCAATTCCTTGAGTTGGGCGACGACGGCCGGATCGTCGAATTCGCGCCCGCCGACGGCCCGCAGTGCAAGCCGTCCGGCCTTGTCGACGCCGTAGGTGGTCGGCAGCCCTTTCACCGGCCAGCGCCGCAGCGCGTCGGCGCGCCGATCCAGCAGCACGGGAAAGTTCGTGGCGCCGGTAAACGCAAAGACGGTGTCGGCATCTTCGCCGACATTGACCGCCAGCACGGCCAATTGGCCCGGTTCGAACAGCTTCTGCAAGCGTCCGAGCGAGGGAAATTCCTTGCGGCACGGCGGGCACCACGTTGCCCAGAAATTCACGAGCACGACGCGGCCGCGGAACGCGGCGAGATCGACCTGTTGGTCGTCGAGATCGGGCAGCGCCAGCGGCGGCGCCGGCGGTCGTTCCGCCAGCGCGGTCATGCCGCCCGATTGGGCACGAGCGAGCAGTGGCGCGAGCGCAAGGCCGGCCAGCATGCCGACGGCACGGCGCCGCTCAATCGATGCAGGCGATGGGGGCGGTAAGGAGTTCATGGCTTCCATGGTCATCGGTATAACGTGCGGCGACGCGAAAGGGCCCGGCGAGCGGCCGATCCGTCGCCGCCATGCCCATGATCCAGTCGCCGGGGGCGAATTCCTGTTGCGGCGGAAACTGCGCCCAGCGGAAGGCGATGCGGGCCGCCTGCGGCAGTTGCTGTTGCTCCCAGACGGTTTCCCACGCCGCCAGCGGGCGGATGCGGACGCCGTCCCCTGCCGTCCACTCGTCCAGGTTCGTGTGCAATTTCGTCGCACCGCCATTCTTGAAATCGAAGGAGAGGACGCAGTTCTCCGCATAGGCGGCAATGGCTGCGGCGGGAAACCCTCGCGCCAGGTAGAAGGCCGTGACCTGTTCGCGGGAGAGCGGCGTCGCGGTCAAGGCGACCTCGGCCACGGCCGAGGTCGACATCAGGGCGAACGAGAGCAGGAGGCACGGGATGGTGGATGGCATTTTGGCGCTCGGCGGCGGATGCGGAACGGTAGCATGAAGCCGCCCTTGCCGTGGATGTGGGCGGGAAATGGCGATGAGAGGTTTCAATGCGGCGACACATGGCGAATCGCGGGGCGGACCCGCGCGTACTTGAACATGGAATCCCTCCGCGCGCGGCTTCGCCGAGTGCGCTCAGAAATGCCGGTAGAGCCAGTACTTCTCGTAGAGAATCTTGCCCGCATGCCAGAGCGGGTTCGGTGCGCGCAGACGGACCGCGGGCGCCGGCTCGGCGTAGAAGTTGCCGCTGCCCAAGCCGGCCATGCCGCCGCCGACTTCGACGAAGCACATGCCGTGGCCGTCGAAGCGCGCGGCAGCGCCGCGTCCGGTCCAGGCGCGGGCGATGTTCTTCGCCACAACTTCGGCCTGGCCGTGGGCGAAAACTCCGGCCTTGGGCAGCGGACGGCCCATTTTCAGGGGGATCGCAGTCACGTCGCCGAGGGCATAGACGTGGGGAAACCTGGTTTCCAGCGTTTCGCGGTCGACGCCGACCCAGCCCGACTCGGCGCAGAGGCCCGCGGCCTTGACCGCGGCCGGAACGCGGTGCGGCGGCACGTAGAGCAGCAGGTCGAAGGCGGCGGCCGTGCCGTCGGCGAAATGCAGCGCGCCGGCATCGACCTGCGTCACTTGGCGGCCCGGAAAGTAGGCGATGCCCTTCTTTTCCAGCATCATTTTTATCCGATCGCCGACCAGGGGGCCGGCGACAGGCATCGGCACCGGTTCGGCGGCGTAGATGGCGACTTCGGCGCGCTGGCGCGAACTCCGTTTCCTGCAGTAGGCGTCAACCAGCATCGCCGCTTCATAAGGCGCGGCGGGGCACTTGTAGGCGGGGGCGGCCGTGAGTACCACGATGCGGCCGCCGGCGAATGCGTCGAGCGCGGCGCGGATGCGCCCGGCGCCGGCAAGGGTGTAGAGGTTGAGACCGTGGTCGGCAAGCCCCGGCACGGCCTCCGGTGCGTAATCGGCACCCAGGGCCACCACGAGAGCGTCTCCCTTCAGCGTCTTGCCGCCGACCTCGGCCGACAAGTTTGCGGGATCGATGGCGGTCACCTCGCCGGTGACCAGTTCGATGCCTTTTGCCGACAGCGCGGACAGCGGGCGCGTGAACGTCGCGGGGTCGTTGCCGCCGGTCATGTACCAGAGCAGCGACGGCGCGAAAACGTGCGTGCTCTCGCGTTCGACGACGACGATGCGATGCTCGCGCGGCAAGAGCTTGCGCAGGGTTTCGGCGGCGACGATGCCGCCGATGCCGGCGCCGAGGATGAGTGCGACGCGGCTCATCAGAACACCAGCACCTTGTCGGCCCAGACGGTCCAGGTGGCGAGCATCTCCATGGTGCCGCGCGTGGCGGCTTCGAGCAGTTCGCCGTCGGCGATGCCGCGGGCGTCGATGCAGGTGCCGCAGACGCCGATTTCGGCCCCGGCGCGATTGCTCATGTTCAACATGTCGCCGGCGTTGTAGTAGCCTTGTGGAACTTTTTGTCCGGCCTTGGCTGCGGAAACGGCATCGCCCATGAGGAAGACCTTGACGGTGTTGCCTTCGCCCTTGAGGAGTTGGCGCGAAAGGCGCAAGGCGTTGTAGGTGCGTTCGCCGCCGTAAGGGGCTTCGTTGAGGACGAGAAGGAATTTGCTCATG
>JACRPB010000363.1 GCA_016214175.1 Rhodocyclales bacterium | reverse complement strand
TACGCAGTGTCGCGGCCGCCGGCCTGAACCGTCTTAGCGAAAGAACGCCATGAATCAGTGGGAAGTCGTCATCGGGCTGGAAACCCATGCCCAGTTGCAAACGCAGTCGAAAATATTCTCCGGTGCCGCCACCGCCTTCGGCGCCGCGCCGAACGCCCAGGCCTGCGCGGTGGACATCGCCCTGCCCGGCGTGCTGCCGGTGCTCAACCGCGAGGCGGTGGTCTGCGCCATCAAGTTCGGCCTCGCCGTCGGCGCGCACATCGCGCCGCGCTCGGTGTTCGCGCGCAAGAACTACTTCTATCCCGACCTGCCCAAGGGCTACCAGATCAGCCAGTTCGAGATCCCGGTGGTGTCCGGCGGCGCGCTGGCAGTCCGCGTCGGCGAAAGCGAAAAGATCGTGCATCTCACGCGCGCCCACCTCGAAGAGGACGCCGGCAAGTCGCTGCACGAAGACTTCCACGGCAAGACCGGCATCGACCTCAACCGCGCCGGCACGCCGCTCCTGGAAATCGTCACCGAGCCCGACATGCGTTCGAGCGACGAAGCGGTCGCCTACGCCAAGGCGCTGCATGCGCTGGTGCAGTGGATCGGCATCTGCGACGGCAACATGCAGGAGGGCTCCTTCCGCTGCGACGCCAACGTCTCGGTGCGCCGGCCCGGCGCGCCGCCCGGCACGCGGCGCGAAATCAAGAACCTCAATTCCTTTCGCTTCCTGCAGCAGGCCATCGAGTACGAGATCCACTGGCAGATCAATGAAATCGAGGAAGGCCGCAAGATCGAGCAGGCGACGGTGCTGTTCAATCCGGACACGGGCGAGACGCGCGCCATGCGCTCGAAGGAGGACGCCCACGACTACCGCTACTTCCCCGATCCCGACCTGCTGCCGCTGGAGATCAAGCCCGACTGGATCGCCGAAGTAAAGAGCGGCCTGCCGGAACTGCCCGGCGCGATGAAGGCGCGCTTCGAAGCCGACTACGGTCTCTCCGCCTATGATGCGGCGACGCTGACGGCGACGCTGGCGACCGCGCGCTATTTCGAGGACTGCGTCGCCGCCGCCGGCAAGGAGACCGCCAAGTCCTGCGCCAACTGGGTGATGGGCGAAGTGGCGGCACGGCTCAACAAGGAGGGGCTGGAAATCGAGGCCGCGCCGGTGACGCCGGCGCAACTGGCCGGCGTCGTCAAGCGCATCGCAGACGCCACGATTTCGCACAAGATCGCCAAGGACGTCTTCGAGGCGCTGTGGGCCGGCGAAGGCCAGGACGCCGACGCCGTCATCGCCGCCAAGGGCCTCCGACAGATCACCGACAGCGGCGCCATCGAAACCATGGTGGACGAGGTCATCGCCGCCAATCCGAAGTCGGTCGAGGAATTCCGCGCCGGCAAGGACAAGGCTTTCAACGCCCTGGTCGGCCAGGTGATGAAGGCGGCCAAGGGCAAGGCCAACCCGCAGCAGGTCGGCGCATTGCTGAAGCGGAAGCTCGCGGGGTAGACGCCGTCAGCGCTTCGCCGTGCCGTCCATCAGGGCGCGGTAGCGCTTGCGGTCTTCTTCGAAGCGGACGCGGGTGGCTTCGATTTCGGCCTTCTTGTCGTCGAGCGCCTTGGTCTGCGCCTGGATGTCGATCTCGTTTTCCTTGATCTGCGACTTCAGGCTTTCGGGCACCGGCTTCTTGGCGTAGAACTCGAGTTCCCGTTCCAATTGCTGCTTGCGCTTGACCGCCTTGTCGTATTTCGCCTGCACCTGCTTGGCCGACACTTCGATGTCGGCGACGGCGCGATCGCGCAGCAGATCGATGTCCTTCTCGTTGCCATAGGTGTTGAGCAGCGCCTGATCCTTGCGCCGCTGTTCGTTGGCGAGTCGCTCGGCTTCCTTCTTGCGGGCCTCGGCGGCTTCGCGCTGGGCCTTCTGTTCGGCGGTCAGCGGCGCTTCGACGCTGCGCACGCCCTTCTCGCTGAATTCCTTGTAGGCGCCCTGGCACTGCTCGGGCAGGGTGTCGCCGCAATACTTGCGGCCGGTCTTGTCGGTGCAGCAATAGGTGCGGGCGGCCGCCGGCAGCGAAAAGGCCGCGACGGCCAGGAGCGCGGCGCAACGCCGCCAGGCGATGAGTTCATTCGACACCGTAGTCCTCCCGATAGCGGCGCACGGCCGCGAGATTGCGTTCCAGCTCCGGTTGTCCGGCGAGGTAGGCGACGAGGTCGCCGAGCGTCGCCACCGCCACCACCGGAATGCCGTAGTCCTGCTCGACTTCCTGTACCGCCGACAAGCGGCCCTGGCCGCGTTCCTGGCGGTCGAGCGCGATGACGACGCCGGCCGGCTCGGCGCCGGCGGCGCGGATGAGGTCCACCGATTCGCGCACCGAGGTGCCGGCGGAGATGACGTCGTCGACGATGAGCACGCGCCCGGCGAGCGGGGCGCCGATCAGCGTGCCGCCTTCGCCGTGGTCCTTGGCTTCCTTGCGGTTGTAGCAGAACGGCGTGTCGCGGCCGAGGCGCGCCAGGGCGACGGCGGTGCAGGCGGCGAGCGGAATGCCCTTGTAGGCGGGGCCGAACAGCACGTCGAAATCGGCACCCGACGCGAGTATGGCTTCAGCGTAGAAGTCGCAGAGCCGACCGAGCGAGGCGCCGTCGTTGAAGAGGCCGGCGTTGAAGAAGTAGGGACTCAGGCGGCCGGCCTTGGTCTTGAACTCGCCGAAGCGCAACACGCCTTGCGCGCAGGCGAAGGCGATGAAGTCGCTGCGGAAGCTAGAATCGGGGTTTGTCATGGGGACGAATTCTACATGCTTCGCATTGTCTCGCTGAATCTCAACGGCATCCGCTCGGCGGCCGCCAAGGGCGTCTACGCGTGGCTCGCCGGGACCGGGGCCGACGTCGTCTGCCTACAGGAATTGAAGGCCCAGTTGCCCGACCTCTCCGCCGCGATGTGCACCCCGCCCGGTTACGGCGGCTGGTTCCACTGCGCCGAGAAGAAAGGCTACAGCGGCGTCGGCCTCTATGCGCGGCGCCCGCCCGCGCG
The DNA here is from genome assembly GCA_016214175.1 of Rhodocyclales bacterium. Taxonomy (GTDB): domain Bacteria; phylum Pseudomonadota; class Gammaproteobacteria; order Burkholderiales; family Rhodocyclaceae; genus Nitricoxidireducens. Next base: position 1,523 of record JACRPB010000363.1, on the reverse strand, counting down.
CGTCGTCGAAGGCATCGGCAATGCCGAGTTCGATGCCGAGGGGCGCTATCTGCGCGCCGACTGGGACGGCCTTTCGGTGATTTCGCTCTATCTGCCCTCGGGTTCGAGTTCGCCCGAGCGCCAGGAGGCGAAGTTCCGCTTCATGGAGGTCTTCCTGCCGCAACTGGCGGCGCTGCGCCGCGAGGGGCGCGAGATCGTGCTCTGCGGCGACTGGAACATCGCCCACCGCGAAATCGATCTCAAGAACTGGAAATCGAACCAGAAGAACTCGGGCTTTCTGCCCGAGGAGCGCGCCTGGCTCTCGCGCGTGTTCGACGAGCTCGGCTGGGTAGACGTCTATCGGCGGCTGTATCCCGACGCCGGCCCCGAGGCCTACACCTGGTGGTCGAACCGCGGCCAGGCCTGGGCGAAGAACGTCGGTTGGCGCATCGACTACCAGATCGCGACGCCGGGCATCGCCGCCACGGCCGTCGCCGCCTCGATCTACAAAGAGCAGCGCTTCAGCGACCACGCACCACTAACCGTGGATTACGACTGGGGCTGATCCCCCGGGCCATCGAACGCGGCACCCGCCGCGAGCGGGAAGCCGCGCAGGAAGTCGCCGGCCGGCAAGCGCTTGCCGCCGGGTTTTTGCAGCTCTTGCAGCCGCAGCGAACCCGTGCCGCAAGCGACGAGGATGCCGTCGGCCCCCACCTCCAGGACAGTGCCGGGGCGGCCGCCGCGCGCCTCGGCGCGGCCGTGCCAGAGCTTGAATTGCGTGCCGGAAAAGCTGGCGAGCGCGCCGGGGAAGGGATCGAAGGCGCGCAGCTTGCGCTCGAGTTCGAGCGCCGGACGCCGCCAATCGAGCAGCGCCTCGGCCTTTTCTATCTTGTGCGCGTACGTCACACCCTCGGTCGGCTGCGGAGTGGGCACCAACTGGGGCAAACGCCGCAAGGCCTCGACGATCAGGGCCGCGCCCTGGGCCGCCAGTTTGTCATGCAGGCTGGCCGCCGTCTCGTCGGCCGCGATCGGCGTGCGCCCGGCGAGCAGCATCGGCCCGGTATCGAGCCCGGCTTCCATGCGCATGATGGTGACGCCGGACTCGGCGTCGCCGGCTTCGATGGCGCGCTGGATCGGCGCCGCGCCGCGCCAGCGCGGCAGCAGCGAGGCGTGGATGTTCGCGCAGCCCAGCCGCGGTATGTCGAGCACCGCCTGGGGCAGGATCAGCCCGTAAGCGGCGACCACCAAAACGTCCGGCGCCGCCTCGATCAGCGGCCCATGGCTATCCGCGTCGCGCAGACGCTGCGGCTGATGCACCGGAATGCCGCGCTCTTGCGCCACTTGCTTGACCGGGCTCGCCTGCAACTTCTGGCCGCGCCCGGCGGGACGATCGGGCTGAGTGAGCACTAGCGGCACATCGAAACCGGCCGCGAGGATGGCAGCCAGGGCCCGGCCGGCAAACTCGGGCGTCCCGGCGAAGGCGACGCGCATCAAGCAGTGATCCGGGCTTGTTTGGCCAATTTTGCCTTGATGCGGCTCTGCTT
>JACRPB010000339.1:3014-3636 GCA_016214175.1 Rhodocyclales bacterium | reverse complement strand
GGACCGTTCGCCGAACTAGCTATTTTGCCAGCTAGGTGATAGGAATTTCCGATCACCCTGCGGGCAGCCCGCCATGGTCATGAAGCTCAGTCAACTTCGCAATTTCACCGCCGTGGTCGAGGCCGGCGCGGTCCGCCAGGCGGCCAAGATTCTCAACCTGTCGCAGTCGTCGGTCACCAAGAGCATTCAGCAGCTGGAAGACGATCTCGGCGTCGCGCTGCTGCATCGCGGCGCCCACGGCGTCGCCGCGACCGCGGCGGGCAAGGCGCTGTTCGCGCGCATCAAGACCGTCGAAGCGGAGTTGCGTCACGCCCGCAACGACGTCGAAACCATCCAGGGCGCCGGCATGGGCGAGATCCGCGTCAGCGCCTCGCCGAGCGTCGCTACCGGGCTGCTGCCGCGTTCGGTCATCGCCTTCCAGCGCACGCATCCGCGCGTCAGCTTCCACATCCTGGAGGGCGTCTATCCCGACATGCTGCCGGCGATCCGCACCGGCGACCTCGATCTCGCCATCTGCCTGGTGCCCGGCCACCCCCGGGACGACAGCTTGAGTTTCATCAGTCTGGTCAAGGACCGGCTGGTGCCGGCGGTGCGCGCCGATCATCCGGTGCTCGCCCGCCGC
>JACRPB010000339.1:0-2929 GCA_016214175.1 Rhodocyclales bacterium | reverse complement strand
CCTCGCGGATCTCAGCGAGCTCGATTGGATCATCTATCGCCGCAGCCATACTGGGCTCGACGTGTTCGAACAGACCTTCATCGCCAACCGGCTGGAGCCGCCGAAAAGCATGATCGAATGCACCTCGTTCGCCTGCGCGCTGGCGCTGGTCGAGAACGGCGACTATGTCACGCTGGTGCCCTCGCAGATTTTCGCCGGCAACCGCAACACGCCGTCGCTCGCCCCGGTGCTGCTCGATGCGCCGATGCAGCCCTGGCAGGTGGTGGCGATTTCGCGCGCCCGGCACGAGCTGTCGGCGGTCTGTCTGGCCTTTCTCGCCGAGCTGCAGAAGACAGCGGCCAAGATCGATTTGCCGACGAGCGGGGCGCGGCGGGGGACGCGACCACGGCCCTGAAAGATTATCGACGCATGATCGATATTATCGATCACTCTAACGTTGATATGTATCAATAAACGATAGCTGGAAAGTCTATAATCGCTCACGCAAGGCGGTCGCGCCCGTCCGTCCGGCTCCGGCGGGCGAGGGATAGCCCATACGCGCATCGATCATACGGGTGAGGAAGCGAAGGATGTTCTCGCAGCTCAAATTGTCCGTCATTCTGTTCGCGCTCACGCTGATGCTCAGATACGCCCGCTGGCGCCATCCGCATTTCGCGGCGCGCCTGAAGGAGCGCAATCTGGTGGCGCAGATCAAGGCGCGCGACGAGGGCACCGCTCGCTGGATCGAAATTCGCGATGGTAAGATCGCCTCGGGCGCCGGGATGCATGCCAAGCCCGACATCACGCTGTCCTTCAAGAATTCCGCGCTCGGCGTCTCCTTGCTGACGCCGCCGATCAACTGGCTCAACCAGATCAACGCGCAGAAAGATTTCGTGCTGTCGGTCGAAGGGTCGGAAGACCTGACCAATTGGTTCGCGCAAGTTCTCATGAGCATGCAGACCGCGCATTGGAAATTCGGCACGCCGATGCCGGACGGCTCCATGCGCTATTGCAACATGGCCAATGGCGGACCGCTCTTCGTCACCGTCAAGGACGGCAGGATTATCCGCACCACGCCGATCGATTTCGACGACAGCGACCCGCAGCCGTGGACCATCGAAGCGCGCGGCATGAAGTTGACGCCGCCGCGCAGGACGTCGCTGGCGCCGCATGGGCAGATTTGCCGCTCGACCATCTATTCGCCCGACCGCTTGCTCTACCCGATGAAGCGCGTCGATTTCGATCCCAAGGGCAAGCGCAACCCGGAGAACCGAGGCAAGTCGGGCTACGTCAGGATAAGCTGGGACGAGGCGCTCGACCTGGTCGCCGGCGAAATCAAGCGCGTTAAGCGCGATCATGGGCCGGGCGCCATGACGGTCTCGCATGGCTCGCACCATACCTGGGGCCATATCGGTTATTACCTCAGCGCCCTCTATCGCTTCAGCAATGCCGTCGGCCATACGCCGGTGCATCATAATCCGGACAGCTGGGAAGGCTGGTACTGGGGCGCCGCGCATCACTGGGGCTATACGCTGCGCGTCGGCCAGTGCGAGACCTACGGCACGGTCGAGGATTGCTTGCAGAACGCCGAGATGATCGTGTTCTGGTCGGCCGATCCGGATACCATCAGCGGCTCCTATGGCGCCTCGGAAGGCACCGTGCGCCAGCAGTGGTTGAAGAAGCGCGGCATCAAGATCGTGCACATCGACCCGCACTATAACTCGTCGGCCCAGTTCCTGCCCGGCAAATGGATTTGCCCAAAGCCGACCACGTCGCCCGCGCTTGCCCTGGCGATCGCCTACGTGTGGATCACGGAGGGTCCCTACGACAAGGAATACGTGAAGTCCCGCACGGTCGGCTTCGATGCCTGGAAAGCCTATGTCATGGGCGAGAGCGATGGCGTGCCCAAGACGCCGGAATGGCAGGAGAAGGAAACCGGCGTGCCGGCCAAGGACGTGCGCGCGCTCGCCCGCGAATGGGGCAGCAAGCGCACCTATCTTGGCTGCGGCGGCTGGGGCAACGGCCATGGCGGCGCCTGCCGCAACCAGACCGGCATCCAGTGGGCGCGCACCATGGTGTGCCTGATCGCCATGCAGGGCCTCGGCAAGCCCGGCGTCAACATGGGCAATCTGCAATGGGGCGCCCCGGTCGATCTCAATTTTTTCTTCCCGGGCTATGCCGACGGCGGCATGTCGGGCGACATCGAGAAGACCGCGATGGCCGTCGAGCTGTTCCAGCGCATGCCGCAGCTCCCGACCATGAATACGCCGCAGCAGCGGATTCCGCGCCTCTATCTGCCGGAGGCCATCATCGATGGCAAAGCCGACGGCGGTTATCCGTGGAACGGCAAATCGATCGAAATCCAATTCGCCAAGTTCAGCTATCCGGCGGCCGGGCATGCGCCGGTTCGCATGATGTTCAAATATGGCGGGTCGCTGATCGCGACCATGAACAACACCAACCGCCACGTGAAGATGTTCCAGTCGCCGAATCTGGAGTTCGTGGTCAGCAAGGCGATCTGGATGGAAGGCGATACCAAATTCGCCGACGTCATTCTGCCGGCCTGCACCAATTTCGAGCGCGTGGACATCAGCGAGTGGGCCGCGCTCGGCGGCTACGGCCATCACGGCCAGCAGCAACTCAACCATCGCGTCATTATCTTCCAAGCGCCGGCGATTGCGCCGCTCGGCGAGTCCAAACCCGACTATTGGATATTCAACGAGATTTGCAAACGGCTCGGTCTCGCCAATTACTTCTCCGAAGGCGTCAACGCCATCGATTGGGTCAAGCGGCGGTTCGATGCGTCCGATTTGCCGAAGATGATTTCGTGGAAGAAGTTCATCAAGCGCGGTTACTATGTCGTGCCGACGGAGAAGGAAAAGCTGCGGACCCCGGTATCGTTCCGCTGGTTCTGGGAAGGCCGCAAAAAGGATGTGCCCGAGCCGCATCC
>JACRPB010000337.1 GCA_016214175.1 Rhodocyclales bacterium | reverse complement strand
GAGGAGGGCCGGCGCTTTTTCGGCCCGGGGGACATGGAGGGAATCGGATACCCACCATCCTTGGCGCGCACAGGCCCCAATCCCTAGGAGCGAGGAAATGACGAACCAAACCCGCTATCTAGTCGTAGGCAGCAGCCACGCCGCCCTCGAAGCCGTTACCGCCATCCGCATGCACGACCCGGAAGGCGCGCTGACCCTGGTCACGCGCGACAGCCATCTGCCTTACTCGCCGACCGTGCTGCCCTACGTCGTCTCCGGACGCTCGTCCCTAGAGCGCGTCTACCTGCGCAGCGAGGAATTCTTCGTCGAGCAGCGCGTCGACTACCAGCCCGGCAAGGCGCTGGCGAAACTCGATCCGCAAGGCAACAAGGCGCAACTCGCCGACGGCAGCGAAGTTCATTACGAAAAGCTGCTGCTCGCCACCGGCGCGTCGCCCGCAATCCCGCCGATTCCGGGCCTCGACCAAGTCAAGTACCACGTGCTGCGCACCCTCGACGATGCGCTCAACTTGAAGGCTGCCATCGCCGCTTCGAAACAGGCGGTCGTCCTGGGCGGCGGCCTCGTCGGCATGCATGCGGCCGAGAACCTGGTCGCCGCGGGCGCCAAGGTCACCGTGGTCGAAATGCAGGATCAGGTGCTGGGCGGCTACTTCGACGCATGCGCGGCGGGCTTCATCGAGCGCGCTTTCGTTGAACACGGAGCGACCATCGTCACCGGCCGCCGCGTCGTCGGTCTTGCACCCTCGGCCACCGGCGCCACCATCAGCCTCGAAGGCGGCGACACGCTCGAAGCCGACTTGCTGCTGGTGGCGACCGGCGTCAAACCGGAACTCGATTATCTGTCCGGCAGCGGCGTCAATCACGCGGCCGGCATCCTGGTCGACGATGCGATGCGCACCAACGTCGACAACATCTGGGCCGCCGGCGACTGCGCCCAGGCGCGCGACTTCTACGGCGAGCGCAGCATCATGAACGCGATCCTGCCCGACGCCACCGAGCAGGGCCGCATTGCGGGGATGGCCATGGCCGGCGATCCCGGACGCCGCGACTACGCGGGCGGCGTGCCGCTCAACACCTATCACTTCTTCGGCCAGCATGCGATCTCGGTCGGCAGCGGCGTCGTGCCGGCAGGCGGCGTCGAGAAGCTGCGCGTCGATCAGGCGAACGGCCGCTATCTGCGCGCGATCTTTCAGGAGGGCCGCCTGACCGGCATTTTCGGCATCGGCGAATTCTTCGACGGCGGCGTCATGTGGCAGTTGATCCTGCGCCGCGTCGATCTGGCCGACAGCAGCGAACGCCTGGTCGCCGATCCGCTCGCAACCGGCCGCGAGTTCATGTCGCGGCTGTGGAGATAAGCATGGGACACGGCTACAACACCATCGCCTTCGATGCCGCCAAGTGCGACGGCTGCAATCAGTGCATGACGGCCTGCGCCCAGACCAAGACCGGCACGAGTGAGCTTGCGCGCTCGCGCATCCAGGTCATGCCGGCGCAAGGCCGCTTCGAACTCGCGCTGTGCCGCCAGTGCGGCGACCCGAAGTGCGTCAGCGTCTGCCCGGCCGGCGCGCTGGGCAAGGACATGGACAGCGGCGTCATCGGCTGGGACGGCACGAAATGCGTCGACTGCCTGCTATGCACCGTCGGCTGCGCCTATGCCGGCATCGCGCTCGATGATGCAAGCGGCCACGTCGCCAAGTGCGACATGTGCGCCGGCGCGCCAGCCTGTGTGCCGGCCTGTCCGAGCGGGGCACTGAAGTACATCACCACGTCGCGCATCTACAACGAAGTCGGCGACTGGGAAGACCTGTTCGCGCCGGGGCTCGCCGGCTGCCAGGGCTGCAACACCGAACTGCTGATGCGCCACACGCTGCGCCGCGTCGGCCCCGAGACAGTACTGGCGACGCCGCCGGGCTGCGTGCCGGGCATGGGATCGGTCGGCTACAACGGGCTGGCGGGCACCAAGGTGCCGGTGTTCCATCCGCTCTTGACCAACACCGCGGCCATGCTCACCGGCATCAAGCGCCAGTACAAGCGCAAGGGGCGCGAGATCACGGCGCTGGCGATCGCCGGCGACGGCGGGGCGTCCGATGTCGGCTTCCAGTAGCTCCCGGGCGCGGCCGAACGCGGCGAGCAGATCCTGTTCATGGTCGTCGACAACGAGGGCTACATGCACACCGGCATGCAGCGGTCGAGCTGCACGCCTTACGGCGCCTGGACCTCGACGACGCCGGTCGGCAGCGAATCCAAGGGCAAGACCCAGGACGCCAAGAACATGCCGTTGTTGATGGTCAACCACCGTTGCGCCTATGTCGCGACGGCGTCCACCGCCTATATGGAAGACTTGTACGACAAGCTCGACAAGGCCATCGCCGCGTCGAAGACCGGCTTTGCTTATCTCCACGTCTACTCGCCCTGCACCACGGGCTGGCGCTTCCCGACCGAGAAGAACATGGAAGTCGCGCGCAAGGCGGTGGAAACCAATTTCGTCATGCTGTGGGAGTACACGCCGACGCAGGGGCTGCGCTACACGCGTCCGGTCGATGACCCCCTGCCCGTCACCGAATACCTGAAGGTCATGGGGCGCTTCCGTCACCTGACCCAGGAGCAAGTGCAGCACATCCAGGCCAAGGTCGAAGAGAACCGTGCCTTCGTACAACAGATGACCCAACGGAAATAAACGCAATACGCGCAGTTCCCAGGAGGAGAAGATGAAAATGGAGAGACCCACACCGGCCGGGCTGGAGCCGATCGAGACCGCCAGCCGCGACGAGTTGCAGGCCCTGCAACTGCAACGCATGCAATGGTCGCTGCAGCATGCCTACGACAACGTGCCGCACTACCGCGCCAAGTACGACGCGGCGGGGGTGCACCCGCGCGACCTGAAACAGTTGTCCGACCTGGCGAAGTTCCCGTTTACCACCAAGGCCGACCTGCGCGAGACCTATCCCTACGGCATGTTCGCGGTGCCGATGCGCGAGGTGGTGCGCGTGCACGCCTCGTCCGGCACGACCGGCAAGCCGACCGTGGTCGGCTACACCAAGAACGACATCGCGATGTGGGGCAACGTCATGGCGCGCTCGATGCGCGCGGCCGGTGCCACGGCCGACGACATCATCCTCAACTCCTACGGCTATGGACTGTTTACCGGCGGCCTCGGCGCCCACTACGGCGGCGAGGCCCTGGGCGCAACCGTGATCCCGATGTCCGGCGGCCAAACCGAGAAGCAGGTGCAGTTGATCCGCGACTTCCTGCCGACGGTGTTGCTGTGCACGCCCTCGTATGCGCTGACCATCGCCGACGAGCTGCTGCGGCAGGGCATGCAACCGAACAAGACGACGCTGCGCATCGGCCTTTTCGGCGCCGAGCCCTGGACTAACGAAATGCGGCGCGAGATCGAGGCGCGACTCGGCATCGATGCCGTCGACCTCTACGGCCTGTCTGAAGTGCTCGGGCCGGGTGTCGCCTGCGAATGCGTCGAGACCAAGGACGGTCCGCATATCTGGGAAGACCACTTCTATCCCGAGGTCATCGATCCGGAGACCGGCGCGGTGCTGCCCGACGGCGCCGACGGCGAACTGGTGTTCACCTCGCTGACCAAGGAGGCGCTGCCCATCATCCGCTACCGCACGCGCGACCTGACGCGCCTCTTGCCCGGCACGGCGCGGCCGATGCGGCGCATGGTCAAGATCACCGGCCGTTCCGACGACATGCTGATCATCCGCGGCGTGAACGTGTTCCCGACCCAGATCGAGGAAGTGCTGCTGAAGAACCCCAAGCTTTGCGCGCAATACCAGATCCAGGTCTCGCGCGAAGGGCACATGGACGAGCTCGACGTCTATGTCGAAGTCAAGCCGGAACTCTCGGACAAGCTCTCCTCCATGCAGCGCGACGAGATCGGCCGCGACGCCGCGCATCACATCAAGGCGTTGATCGGCGTCACGTCCAAGGTGCATGTGGTGGAGACCGACAAGATCGAGCGCACCTTGGTCGGCAAGGCGAAGCGCGTTATAGATAAACGGCCGAAATAGTCCCGATGTCAGCGCAGTTCTTGCAGTTCCTGTTTTCCGGCATCACGGTGGGGGCGACCTACGCCCTCGCCGCGCTCGGCTTCACGCTGATCTACAACTCGAGCAACGTCATCAACTTCGCCCAGGGCGAGTTCATCATGCTCGGCGGCATGCTCACCGTCTTTTTCACCGGTGCCGGACTGCCGCTGCCGGCGGCGGTGGCCTTGGCCATCGTCGTGCCGGCCGTCGTCGGCATGCTGGTGGAAAAGTTGGCCATCGAGCCGGCCAAGGGGGCGGAAGTGGTGAGCCTCATCATTATCACCATCGGCGCCTCGCTGGTGATCCGCGGCGTGATCCAGGTCTGGCTCGGCAAGGGCACGTTCAGCTTCGAGCCCTTCTCCGGCAACGAGCCCATCCACCTCGGCGGCGCCACGCTGCTGCCGCAAAGCCTGTGGGTGCTCGGCGTCACGGCGCTGATCGTCGTCGCGCTGTGGCTGTTCTTCAGCCGCTCGCTGGCGGGCAAGGCGATCCTCGCCACTTCCTGCAATCCGGTCGCGGCGCAACTGGTCGGCATCAACACGCAGTGGGTGCTGCTGGTGAGCTTCGCGCTCTCGGCGGCGATGGGCGCGGTCGGCGGCATTCTGCTGACGCCGCTGACCATGACCTCCTACGACGTCGGCATCATGCTCGGTCTCAAGGGCTTCGTCGCCGCTGTGGTCGGCGGCCTCGGCAGCGGTCTCGGCGCGGTGGCCGGCGGCCTGCTGGTGGGCATCGTCGAAGCCATGGCCGCCGGCTACATCTCCTCGGCCTACAAGGACGCCGTGCCCTTCCTGCTGATTTTCGTCATTCTGTTCTTCATGCCGCGCGGCCTCTTCGGCGCCCGCGTGACGGAGCGCGTATGAAGCGGCAGCGCGGTCTCCTCGTCCTTGCCGTCGTCCTGCTGCTGCTGCCGCTGGTGCTGCCGAACGCCTACTACTACGACATCGCGATCCGCATGGCCATCAACGCCGTCGTCGTGCTCGGGCTCAACCTCCTGATCGGCTTCGCCGGCCAGATCAGCCTCGGCCACGCCGGCTTCTTCGGCATCGGCGCCTACGCCACGGCGATCCTGACGACGCAGTTCGGCTGGCATCCGCTGGCGGCGATGGCGGCCGGCGCCTGCGGCACGGCCATGCTGGCGGCGCTGGTGGCGAAGCCGATCTTCCGCCTGCGCGGCCACTATCTGGCGATGGCGACGCTGGGCCTGGGCATCATCATCGCCATCGTGCTCAAGAACGAAGCCGCCTACACCGGCGGACCGGACGGCATGGCGGTGCCGGCGCTGGGCCTGTTCGGCTTCGAACTCAACGGCGAGAAGCAGTGGTACTGGGTGTTCGCCGCCAATCTGCTGTTCTCGGTCTGGGCCTGCACCAACCTGATGGATTCGCCCTTCGGCCGCGCCTTGCGCGCGCTGCACGGCTCCGAGGTGGCGTCGCAAGTGGTCGGCGTCGACGTCGCGCGCTACAAGATGGCGATTTTCGTTTTCTCGGCCTTCTTCGCCAGCATCATGGGCAGCCTCACCGCGCACTACATCGGCTTCGTTACGCCCAACGTCGCCGACTTCTTTCACTCGATCGAACTCGTGACCATGGTCGTCGTCGGCGGCATGGCCTCGGTGTTCGGTTCGGTGGTCGGCGCCGTGCTGCTGACGGCGCTGCCGCAAGCGCTGGCGACGTTCGAGGGCTGGGAGACGGTGGCCTTCGGCAGCATCCTGATGCTGTTCATGATTTTTCTGCCGCGCGGCCTGGTGCCGACGCTGGCGGCGAAGTTCGGGCGGGGCGACTGATGGCCCTGCTCGAAGTGCGCGAACTTTCCAAGGCCTTCGGCGGCGTGATGGCGGTGCAGGAGGTCAGCTTCGAAGTCGAGCCCGGCATCGTCTATTCGGTGATCGGCCCCAACGGTGCCGGCAAGACCACCCTGTTCAACCTCATCACCGGCATCTACACGCCGAGCAGCGGCGAGATTCGCCTCGACGGCCAGCCCATCGCCGGCCAGGCGCCGCACCGGCTGGCGCAAAAGGGCATGGCGCGCACTTTCCAGAACCTGCAAATCTGCATGAACATGACGGCGCGCGAAAACGTCATGGTCGGCGCCCACCTCGGCCTCGACCGCAATCTGCTCAAGGGCATGCTGCGCTGGCCGGCCCTGCGCCGCGCCGATATGGCGTTGCGCGAAAAGGCGGCTGAACTGATGGCCTACGTTGGGCTCGAAGCCTTTGTCGACAGCCGCGCCGACGCCATGCCGTACGGCGCATTGAAGCGCCTCGAAGTCGCGCGCGCCCTGGCCGCGCAGCCGCGCATCCTGTTCCTCGACGAGCCGGCGGCGGGCCTCAATCCCAAGGAGACGAGCGAGATCGACGTGCTGGTGAAGAAGATCGCCGACGGCGGCGTCACCGTGGTGCTGGTCGAACACGACATGAAGATGGTGATGAACATTTCCGACCGCATTCTGGTCCTCGATTACGGCAAGAAGCTGACCGAAGGCACGGCGCGCGAAGTGCGGCGCAATCCGGATGTGATTGCGGCTTATCTGGGGAAGGCGGCTTAGGATGAGTTTCAAACCCCCTCTTCTGACGACGTCGGCGCGCGCTCGTGCCGGCAGGGTGCCCTGCTCCGCTCATGTCCCCCGGCGGCCTGCGGCCGCCTCCTCCTTTACTTCGCTACGCAGGGCACCCCACCGACACGAGCGGGAAACGCCTAGTGGTTTTTCGGCTCCAAGGCACGGACGTCTGCCGCCGCGGGTGGCGGGTGGCCGACGTAGCGAAGTAAAGGAGGAATGGCTGGGCGCAGCCCGGCCAGGGGGACATGAGCGGAGTCGGCCACCCGCCACCCGCGGCGCGCGCAGACCTCAAACGCAGTTAGTTTCATGCGTCGCGGAAGACGCGCAGCGTCATAGAGCACTGACATGACCAAAGCCCTCGAAACCATCAGCGAAGACCACCGCGGCATGTGGCGCCTGACCACGGCGCTGGAGGAACTCGGCCGTCAGCTCGGCGATGCCGGCAAGGCGCACGACGTCGAACTGTTCGGCCTCATCCTCGATTATTTCGAGGGCTATATCGAGCAGGTGCATCAGCCGAAGGAGGAGAACTTCCTCTATCGCGCGGTGCAGTTGCGCACCCAGGATAGCGACGCGCTGATCGCCGAGTTCGAGGACGACCATGCGGCCGGTCCCGTCTTCCTCAAGGAACTGCGCCGCCAGCAGCGCCGCCTCGTCGCCGATTACCCGGTCGGCGTCGCCGAATTCCAGGAGACGGTGGCGGCCTACGTCAAGACCGTGCAACGCCACATCCAGCGCGAAGAGACGCTGCTGTTCCCGGTGGCGCGCCAACTGCTCGACGCGGCAGCTTGGGAGGACATCAACGCCGCCTTCGCCGACGACCAGGCGGCGATGGACCAGGTGCGCGCCGAATTTCGCGCCCTGATGTCGCGCATCGTCAATTTCACCCCGGCGCCGCTCGGCCTCGACCTCGAACACACGGCGGCCGCCGCCGCGCCGCCGGCACCGCCGCTGCTGGAAATCCGCAATCTCGCCAGCCACTACGGCCGCATCGCCGCCCTGCGCGGCGCCAGCCTCGACATCCGCGAGGGCCAGTTGGTGGCCCTGGTGGGCGCCAACGGTGCCGGCAAGACGACGCTGCTGCGCACGATTTCGGGCGTACAGAAGGCGAGTGGCGGCAGCGTGCATTTCGCCGGCGCCGACATCACGCACTTGCGCGCCGACAAGCGCGTGCGGCTGGGCATCTGCCAGGTGCCGGAAGGGCGCCAGGTGTTCGGCCCGCTTTCGGTGGCCGACAACATCCGCCTCGGCGCCTACACCGGCTGCAACAAGAAATGCATCGCCGACGACATGGAGCGCATGTACAGCATGTTCCCCATCCTCAAGCAGAAGGCCGACCTGCCGGCCGGCACGCTTTCGGGCGGCCAGCAGCAGATGCTGGCGATGGCGCGCGCCCTGATGGGGCGGCCGCGCCTGCTGCTGCTCGACGAGCCCTCGATGGGCCTGGCGCCGCTGCTGGTCGAAGAGATATTCAACGCCGTCATCGAACTGCGCCGGCAGGCGATGACCATCTTCCTGGTCGAGCAGAACGCGCACGCCGCGCTCGCCATCGCCGACCACGCCTACGTCATCGAGAGCGGCGAAGTCGTGCTCTCCGGCAGCGGCAAGGAATTGCTCGACAACGAACGGGTGAAGGAAGCCTATCTGGGCATTTGAGTTCCACGCAGCACAGCAGGGCATAACAACTGTCAGTCGCATATTGCATCTACCAGGAGGAGCCATGAACAAACTATTGCAACAACTCTGCGCCGCGGCCTTCGGCCTCGGCATCGCCTGTACCGCGCTCGCCGCCGATCCGATCAAGATCGGCTCGGTGCTCTCGGTGACCGGACCGGCCGCCTTTCTCGGCGATCCCGAGCTGAAGACGCTGCAGCTCTACGTCGAGAAAATCAACAAGGAAGGCGGCGTGCTCGGCCGCCAACTCGAACTCGTGCATTACGACGACGGCTCGGACGCGACCAAGGCCAACAGCTTCGGCAAGCGCCTGATCGAGGACGACAAGGTCGACGTCATCGTCGGCGGCACCACCACGGGTGCGACCATGGCCATGGTGCCGCTGGTCGAGAAGGCCGGCCTGCCCTTCGTCTCGCTCGCCGGCGCCGTCGTCATCGTCGAGCCGGTGAAGAAGTGGGTGTTCAAGACGCCGCACACCGACCGCATGGCCGCCGAGAAGGTGTTCGAGGACATGAAGAAGCGCGGCATCACGAAGGTCGCGCTGCTCTCCGAGACCAGCGGCTTCGGCCAGTCCGGCCGCAAGGAGACCGAGGCGATGGCCGGCAAGATGGGCATCACGCTCGTCGCCAGCGAAACCTACGGTCCCAAGGACACCGACATGAGCCCGCAACTGACCAAGATCAAGAACACCGCCGAGGTGCAGGCGCTGTTCGTGTTCGGCCTCGGCCAGGGTCCGGCGATCGTGAACAAGAGCGCGCGCCAGCTCGGCGTCAGTATGCCGATCTACCACGCCCACGGCGTCGCCTCGGAAGAGTTCATCAAGCTCTCCGGGCCGGCGGCCGAAGGCGTGCGCCTGCCGGCGGCGGCGCTGCTGGTGGCCGAGAAGCTGGCGGCCAAAGACCCGCAGAAGCCGGTGGTGGTGGCCTACAGCAAGGCCTATCGCGAGCGCTACAAGGAAGACGTGTCCACCTTCGGCGGCCACGCCTACGACGGCCTGATGATGACGGTCGACGCCATCAAGCGCGCCGGCGGCACCGACAAGGCCAAGCTGCGCGACGCCCTCGAAGCGACCAAGGGCTACATCGGCACCGGCGACAAGGTCAACATGTCGGCGACCGACCACATGGGCCTCGACCTGACGGCCTTCCGCATGCTCGAAGTCAAGAACGGCGACTGGTCCTTGCAGGACTGACAGTCGAACGGCATTCGCCGCGGCGGCGAGAAGCAGGCCTTGCTTCTCGCCGCGTTGGCGTGGCGATCTGGGTTTAAACTGCGGCTCTCCGCCGTCACCATTCATTCGCCATGAAAAGCCGCCCCTTGAGCCAGTGGATCGCCGAGTTGCTGGCCGCGCATCCGCCGCGCGCCAACTCGCTGCTGATCACCATCTACGGCGACATGATCGCGCCGCATGGCGGCACGGTCTGGCTCGGCAGCCTGATCAAGCTGGTCGAGCCCTTCGGCATCAACGAGCGCCTGGTGCGCACCAGCGTTTTCCGCCTGTCGCGCGAGAAATGGCTGGTCTCGGAACAGATCGGCCGCCGCAGCTACTACAGCCTGACGACGACGGGGCGGCGCCGCTTCGAGCACGCCTACCGCCGCATCTACGACGATCCGCGCACGCCCTGGGACGGCGGCTGGCAGTTGGTGCTGATGCCCGGCGAGAGCCCGGCGCCGCCGCAGCGTGAAACCCTGCGCAAGGAACTGCTGTGGGAGGGCTTCGCGGCCATTGCGCCCGGCGTCATGGCGCATCCGTCGGCCCAGGCCGATTCGCTGCTCGACATCCTGCAGGGCACCGGCACCCACGACAAGGTGGTGGTGCTGCAGGCGCGCACCCTCGGCGCCCTGTCCAGCCGGCCGCTCAAGGAGCTGGTGGAGGAGTGCTGGAATCTCGGCCACATCGCCGACGCCTACCAGCAGTTCATCGACCGCTTCCGCCCGGTGGCGCGCGTGCTGCGCAACACGGCGCAGCTCGATCCGGAACAGTGCTTCGTCATCCGCACGCTGCTGATGCACGAGTTCCGCCGCGTCCAGTTGCGCGACCCGCAACTGCCGCGCCAACTGCTGCCGGCCGACTGGCACGGCGATACGGCGCGGAGCCTCTGCGTCGAGATCTACCAACTGTGCCAGCAGAAGACCGAGGAGCATTTGACGACGGTGCTGGAGACCGCCGACGGACCGCTGCCGCAGGCGGCGGACTATTTCTACGAACGCTTCGGCGGCATCCGGCCGGATGCGGCAGCCGCCGCCTGAAATCTGGGGAGGGAATCATGGGCATCGACCGCTTTATGGAGAACTACAAGCGCGCCTGGGAAACCAGCGACGAGCATTTGCTGGCCTCGCTCTTCACGCCCGACGGCATCTATCGCAACACGCCTTTCGCCGCGCAGATCGGCCACGAGGCGATCAAGGCCTACTGGCAACGCACCAAGCTGCAAAGCGACATCCGCCTTACCTATGAGGTGCTGGCGCGCGCCGAGCACGGCGGCATCGCCCACTGGCACACCACCTACCAGGTGACCTCGGATGAGCTCTTCCGCATCTGGGCGGCCTCGACGGGAACCAATCTGCTGGCGCGCAAAGAGGGCGATCCCTTGCCGCGCCTGGCGCTCGACGGCGTGGCCGTGGCCGACTTCGACGCGACCGGCCTCTGCCGCGAATTCAAGATCTGGTGGCACAGCCAACAGCAGCCGCCGCAGTGACGATGCCGCGCGCGAACGTGGGCAAAAGGTCGATCTGGTAGGATGGGCAAGGTCGTCGCAAGTGTGAGCGGCGACGCATAACAAAGCTGCGGTTTCCCACCGAACCCCGAGCGCGCCGTGTCAGAGAGAACAGAACAGGCCTTCTTGACTGCTGCCTACGCTTGCGCCATTTCGGCGCTGCCGCCTTGCGCCGCCTGAGGTGCCGGGCGCGCAGCGCCGTCTGGGTGCTGGCGCTCGTCGGCATCGTCCTCGGCGGAACGGCGAGCGCCGCGGAGGCCTTGCGCGTCGGAACGGAAGTCGATTTCCCGCCCTATGTCGATACCGACGCGGCAGGGCGCGCGACCGGTTTTTCCGTCGAATTGTTCGAGGCGGTGGCGCACGTGACGGACCTCGAAGCCCGGTTTCGTCCCGACAAGTGGGACACCGTCTGGCAGCAACTCAAGGCCGGAGCGATCGATGCGTTGCCTCTGGTGGCGAGAATGCCGGAACGCGAAGGCCAGGTCGAGTTCACGCGCCCGCACACCTTCGGTTACGACAGCTTCTTCGTCCCCGCCGGTCGCGCCGCCGTCGCCTCCATCGAGCAGGCGCGCAATCTGAGCATCATCGTCTTGCGTTCGGATGCCGCCCATCATGCGCTCGCCAGCCGCGGCTTCGAGCGCCAACTGGTATTCGTCGATCGTCTGGCCGACGGTTTTCATCTGCTGGCCTCCGGCAATCACGACGCGGTGCTGGCGCCGCGCCTGCAGGGGACGATGGACACGAAGCGGCTCGGCCTGGCGGGCGTCGTCCAGGCGGGTCCGCTGCTCGCCGAGTATCGGCGCGAGTTCTGTTTTGCCACGAAGCAGGGCGACATTGCGCTGCGCGACCGCCTCGATCGCGGGCTGGCGATCGTCAAGGCCAACGGCGAGTATGACCGGCTCTACCGCAAATGGCTCGGCATCTACGATCCGCCCACCATGGCGTTGCAGCATGTGGCGACCGGCGCCGGGGCGGCGGTGGTTCTGCTCGCGTTGCTCGGTCTGTGGAACTGGACGCTGCGCCGCCGGGTGGCGGCGCGGACCGCGGCGCTGACCGAGGAGATTACCGCGCGCAAGGCGGTCGAGCGCGAACTGGTGCTGCGCAAGCAGGGCCTCGAAGAAGAAGTGGCGCAGCGTACCGCCGAACTGGCACGGGCGGTGGAAAACGCCGAGCAGACGAGTCGGGCGAAGTCCACCTTCCTCGCCAACATGAGCCACGAGATGCGGACGCCCCTGCACGTCATCATCGGGCTCGGCTACCTGCTGCGTCGCAAGCTCACCGACCCCGTGCAAAGACAGCGGCTGGACCAGCTTTGCGCCAGCACCGACCATCTGCTGGCGATCATCAACGACGTTCTCGATCTGTCCAAGATCGAGGCGCAGCGGCTCGTGCTCGACCACAGCGACTTCACGCTCGGTGCCGTGGCCGACAAGGTGGTGCGCATGGTCGAGGGCCAGGCACAGGAGAAAGGCCTGGTGCTGACGACGGACATCGCGCCTTGTTTGCGCGACACCGCGCTGCATGGCGATGCCTTGCGCCTGGCGCAGGTGCTGATCAATCTGTGCAGCAACGGCGTCAAGTTTACCGACCAGGGCGAGGTGCGCCTCGGCGTCGTCAGCCTGGCCGAAAATGCAGCGACCGTCGCCCTGCGGTTTACCGTCGCCGACACCGGCATCGGAATTGCGCCGACCGACCAGGCGCGGCTGTATCAGGCCTTCGAACAAGTCGATAGCTCGACGACGCGCGAACGCGGCGGCACCGGCCTCGGACTGGTCATCAGCCAGCGTCTGGTGACGTTGATGGGCGGCTGCATCGAGGTCGACAGCCGGCCGGGCGTGGGCAGCACTTTCAGTTTCGAGTTGTTGCTGCCGCGCGCCACTGCGAGCCTGCCGGCAGCGGCGGCGGATCCGGCGGAAGCTGCGGCGGCGGACTTTTCGGGCCGGCGTGTCCTGTTCGCCGAGGATCATCCCTTGAGCCAGGAAATCC
Source organism: Rhodocyclales bacterium (assembly GCA_016214175.1). GTDB lineage: Bacteria > Pseudomonadota > Gammaproteobacteria > Burkholderiales > Rhodocyclaceae > Nitricoxidireducens. The sequence continues at coordinate 3,639 of JACRPB010000337.1, read as the reverse complement.
TGCTCGAAATGCTCGAAGACCTCGGCTGCGCGGTCGATCTGGCGTCCGACGGCGCCGAGGCGGTCGCGTGCGCGCAGGCACGCAGCTACGATCTGATCCTGATGGACATGCAGATGCCGAAAATGGACGGACTGACGGCGACGCAGGCCATTCGCGGCTTGCCGGGGCATGGCCGGACGCCGATCATCGCCCTGACGGCGAATGCCTTCGCCGACGACCGGCGGCGCTGTCTCGCTGCCGGCATGAACGGCCATGTCGGCAAGCCGGTGACGCCGGCGACGCTTGCCGCCGCGCTCGGCCAGTGGCTGCCGAACCTGGCGCTGCCCGGCGCCGCGCCGCCGCTTTGCGACAACGCATTGAGCCGCGCCCTCGACGCGATTCCGGGGCTGGAAGTCGGGCAGACCTGGCGCCGCTCGCCGCGGCGGCTGGCCGACTATCGCGAGCAGTTGCAGCGCTTCGTCGAATTGCACCAACCCGACATGGCGCTGCTCGGCGCGCACCTGGACGCCGGCAAGCGCGAGGCTGCGCAGGCCGTCGCCCACAACCTGAAGGGGATCGCCGGCCTCATCGGCGCGCGTCGCGTCGCGGCCCTGGCCGCCGATCTGGAGCGGGAGCTGCGCGCGGGCGCCGACGCCGCCAAACTCGCCGGCCTGACGCAAGCCTGCGCCGACGAGTTGGCGCGGCTGGCGGACGCCGTGGGCACGTTGCCGGCGGAACTGGTCGCAGGCTGAAGGGCGCGGCCCCGCGCGCCGGCGCCGCGGGTATGATAGCCGTGTCCATCGCAGCCGATGCTCGTTCAGCCATGTCCAAGCAGCCACCGGAAGTCCGTTGTCAGGGTCGCAGCCAATGCTTTGCCTGCGCCCTGCGGCAGGATATGGTCTGCTCCGACGTCACGCTCGACGACCTCGTCGATTTCCACGCCGGCATCGACGACTTCGACTACGACCACGATGCGACGATCTTCGGCATGGGCGAGGCGACCGAGGCCGTCTATTGCATCCGCGGTGGGGCAGTGAAAATGGTGCGCGCCGATCCGGCGGTCGGCGGGCGCATCGTGCGGGTATTGAAAAAGGGGGACGTCGCCGGCCTGGAGTCGGCGTTCGCCGAGCGCTACGAGCACACCGCCGTCGCCGTCGGCGCCGTGCGCGCCTGCCGCATACCGATCGCCTATTTCCGCCATTTCGTCGCCAAGCATGCGGGCTTGCAGGTGCGGCTGTTCGAGAAGTCCCAGGCCGCCTTGCGCGAGGCGGAAACCTGGCTGGCGGAACTGGTCGGCGGCACCATCCCGGCGCGCACGCGTCTCGCCCGCCTGCTGCTGCGGCTGCGCATCGGCGACGGCGACCGTATCCATCGCTTCAGCGTCAACGACATGGCGACCATCATCGGCACCACGCCGGAGACGGTGAGCCGCATCGTCTCCGAGTTCGTGCGCCAGGGCCTGGTCGTGAAGGGCGGCAACAGCATCGTCAGCCGCCATTTCCGCGGCGATATCGCGGCGCTGGAAAAGATCTCGCAGGAAGCCTGAGCGGCGTTCCCGCGCCGCGGACCGCAGGAAAGAGAATGGCCACGGCGTGCGCCGTGGCCATTGTCCGTACTGCCGTCGAACCGCCGCTGGCGCGGCGACTCTTGCTTACATCTTGCAGCCGCGCGCCGGGTCGTCGAGTCCCTTGATCGACACGTTGACGAGCTTGTTCTGGCCGCCCTCGGCCTTGCGCAGGTAGATGTCCTGGATCGGGTTGTGGGCCTTCGACAGCGTGAAGGCGCCGCGCGGACTGTCGACCTTGGCCGCTTCCATGGCCTTGATCAGCGCATCCTTGTTGGCGATGTCGCCCTTGACCGCGGCCAGACCGGCACCCAGCAACTGGGCGGCATCGTAGCCCTGGACCGCATAGACGTCGGGCTGCATCTTGTAGGTCTTGGCGTAGGCGAGGCGGAAAGCGTTGTTCTTCTTGCTTTCGATGCCATCGGCGTAGTGGAGCGTGGTCAGCAAGCCCTGGCCGGAGTCGCCCATGGCTTCGAGCGTGCCGTCGGTGAGGAAGCCGGCGCCGTAGAGCGGGATCGAGTTCTTGAGTCCGGCCGCGGCGTAGTCCTTGACGAACTTGGCGGCGCCGGCACCGGCGAAGAACACGTAGACGGCGTCGGGCTTGATCGAGGCGATCTCGGTCAGGTAGGGCTGGAACTCGACGTTCGGGAAGGGCAGGGTCAATTCCTTGACCACCTTGCCGCCGCCTTTTTCGAAGGCTTCCTTGAAACCTTCGGTGGACTGCGCGCCGGCCGCGTACTTCCAGGTCATGGTGACGACCTTCTTGTGGCCCTTTTCGGCCGCGACCTTGCCCATGGCGTAGGCGGGCTGCCAGTTCGTGAACGAGCTGCGGAAGATGTTCGGTGCGCACAGGGCGCCAGTCAGTTCGTCGGCGCCGGCGTTGGGGACGATGAACAGCGTCTTGGTTTCGCGCGCCACCTTGGCCATGCCCATGGCGACGCCCGAATGGACGGTGCCGACCAGCACATCGACCTGGTCGCGCTTGACCAGCTTGTTGGTATTTTCGGTGGCCTTGGCCGGATCGGATTCGTCGTCGACGACGAAGTACTCGATCTCGCGGCCGCCGAGTTTGCCGCCGTTTTCGGCGACGTGCAGCTTGAAGCCGTTGGTGATGGCGTGGCCGAGGGCGGCGTAGGTGCCCGAGTACGGCAGCATCAGGCCGACCTTGATCTTGGCCTGCTGCGCCGCGGCGGGCAGTGTCGCCGCGCAGAAGGCGGCGGCAAGGCCCAGCGTCAGGGTTTTGAATACGGTTCTTTGTTTCATTGTGTCTCCTCCTTGTTTGACAAGCAAAACGCAGTTTAACCCGACTGGACAGGTTGTCTGTTTTTTCAGTTGGCGAAAGCCTGCAAGCCGGTGATGGCGCGGCCGAGTATCAGGGCATGGATGTCGTGCGTGCCTTCGTAGGTGTTCACCACCTCCAGATTCACGACGTGGCGGATGACGCCGAACTCGTCGGAAATGCCGTTGCCGCCGAGCATGTCGCGCGCCGTGCGCGCGATGTCGAGCGATTTGCCGCAGGAGTTGCGCTTCATGATCGAGGTCACTTCGACCGGCGCCTGGCCGGCGTCCTTCATGCGGCCCAGTGCCAGGCAGCCTTGCAGGCCGAGAGAAATCTCGGTCACCATGTCGGCGAGCTTCTTCTGGATCAACTGGTTGGCGGCAAGCGGGCGGCCGAACTGCTGGCGGTCGAGCACGTATTGGCGCGCCGTGGCGTAGCAGAACTCCGCCGCGCCGAGTGCGCCCCAGGCGATGCCGTAGCGCGCCGAATTGAGACAGGTGAACGGACCCTTCAAGCCCTTGACGCCGGGCATCAGGTTGGCTTCGGGCACGAACACCTCGTCCATCACGATCTCGCCGGTGATCGACGCGCGCAGGCCCACCTTGCCGTGGATGGCCGGCGCCGACAGGCCTTTCCAGCCTTTTTCGAGAATGAAGCCGCGGATCTGGTCGTCGTCGGTCTTGGCCCAGACGACGAAGACGTCGGCGATCGGCGAATTGGTGATCCACATTTTCGAGCCGGAGAGCAGGTAGCCGCCGTCGGCCTTGCGCGCACGCGTCACCATCGAGCCGGGGTCGGAGCCGTGGTTGGGCTCGGT
>JACRPB010000336.1 GCA_016214175.1 Rhodocyclales bacterium | reverse complement strand
GTGAAAGAATTTGTTGAAAGCACGCGCGCCATTGCCGGCATGACCCAGCAAGTGAAGGAGATCGCCGACCAGACCAACCTGCTGGCGTTGAATGCGGCGATCGAGGCGGCACGCGCCGGCGAGCAGGGCCGCGGCTTTGCCGTCGTCGCCGACGAGGTACGCAAGCTGGCCGAGAAATCGGCTGTCGCCGCCGCGCAGATCGACGACGTCACGCACGCCATGGGTAGCCGCTCCGGAGGCGTCGAGGACGCGATCAAGCGCGGCCTCGCGTCGCTGAGCAGCAGCCAGGAATACCTGGAGCAGGTGGCGATGGCCTTGGGGGAATCGAATCAGGCGGTGCAGCAGACGACGACGAACACCGGCGAGATCATCGCCTCGGTGCGGCGCCAGGAAGCGACCAGCAGCGGCATCGCGCAACAGATCGAGCACATCGCCAGTATGGCCGGGGACAACAATGCGGCGCTGGAACGGGCGGCCGCTGCGGTACATGACCTGCAAGCGTTGTCGGAACGCCTGAACGGCATGGCGGTCCGCTTCAACGTGTGACTGGTCGGGGTGAAAGGATTCGAACCTTCGACATCTTGCTCCCAAAGCAAGCGCGCTACCGGGCTGCGCTACACCCCGAGGTGGCGGGATTCTACGCACCCCGCTGCAGACGGTCAATTTCGTTTTCCGCCGCGTCACCAAATCTCGACTTGCGGCGCGTGGTCGTTTCGTTTATAAAGCGCATTTTCCCGAAACGGACTTGCGAGCATGGCTGAAGACATTCTGCACAAACAATTCCCGCCCTACGCGCCCAAGAAAGGCGAGGAATACATGAACAGCAAACAGCTCGCCCACTTCCGCAAAATCATGGAAGCGCTGAAGGGGGAACTGCTCGGCGACATCGAACGCACGGTGCACACGATGCAGGACGAAGCCACCGTCTTCGCCGACCCCAACGACCGCGCCAGCCAGGAGTCCGACATCGCATTGGAACTGCGCAACCGCGACCGCGAGCGCAAACTGATCAAGAAGATCGACGAGTCGATCGCCCGCATCGAAAGCGGCGAATACGGATACTGCGACAGTTGCGGCGTCGAGATCGGCCTGAAACGTCTGGAAGCGCGCCCGACGGCGACGCTGTGTATCGATTGCAAGGAGCTGGAGGAGAGACGGGAGAAACAGATGGCCAAGTAATCGGCCATGCGGCGAAGTAATTTTCGCTCCCGCATAAAACAAAAAAACGGACGCCACGGCGTCCGTTTTTTTTGGTGCGAAACCGCTCTTACTGCGCCGCCGCCTCGGCCGCCACCGCCTTCATCGACAGGCGCACGCGGCCCTTGTCGTCGGTCTCGATGACCTTGACCTTGACCACTTGGCCTTCCTTGAGATGGTCGGACACGGCATTGACGCGCTCGTTGGCGATCTGGGAGATGTGCAGCAGGCCGTCTTTGCCCGGCAGGATCTGGACGATGGCGCCGAAATCGAGCAGACGCAGCACGGTGCCTTCATAGATCTTGCCGACTTCGACCTCGGCCGTGATGTCCTCGATACGCTTCTTCGCCACTTGCGCGGCATCGGCATTGACCGAGGCGATGGTGATGCTGCCGTCGTCCTCGATGTCGATGACGCAGCCGGTTTCCTCGGTCAGGGCGCGGATGACGGCGCCGCCCTTGCCGATGACGTCGCGGATCTTTTCGGGGTTGATCTTCATGTTGATCATGCGCGGCGCGTAGGTCGACACCTCCTCGCGATGGCCGGTCATGGAACCCTTCATGATGCCGAGGGTGTGCAGGCGCGCTTCCTTGGCCTGGGCCAGCGCAACTTGCATGATCTCCTTGGTGATGCCCTGGATCTTGATGTCCATTTGCAGCGCAGTGACGCCGCTGTCGGTGCCGGCCACCTTGAAGTCCATGTCGCCGAGGTGATCCTCGTCGCCGAGAATGTCGGTCAGCACGGCGAAGCGGTTGCCGTCCTTGATCAAGCCCATGGCGATGCCGGCGACGTGCGCCTTCAGCGGCACGCCGGCATCCATCAGCGCCAGCGAGCCGCCGCAGACCGACGCCATCGACGAGGAACCGTTGGACTCGGTGATTTCGGACACCACGCGCAGCGAGTAGCCGAAGTCTTCAGGCGCAGGCAGCACGGCGAGCAGCGCGCGCTTGGCCAGGCGGCCGTGGCCGATCTCGCGGCGCTTCGGGCTGCCGACGCGACCTGTCTCGCCGGTGGCGAACGGCGGCATGTTGTAGTGGAGCATGAAGCGCTCGCGGTATTCGCCCTGCAGCGCGTCGATGATCTGCTCGTCGCGGCCGGTGCCGAGGGTGGCAACCACCAGGGCCTGCGTCTCGCCGCGCGTGAACAGCGCGGAGCCGTGGGTGCGCGGCAGCACGCCGTGGCGGATGGCGATCGGGCGCACGGTGCGGGTATCGCGACCGTCGATGCGCGGCAGGCCGTTGAGGATCTGGCTGCGCACGATCTTGGCTTCGAGATCGAAGATGATGTTGTTGATGTCGGTGGCGGACGGAGCGTTGTCGACGCCTTCGGTCAGCGCGGCGATGGTCTTGGCGGACACTTCGCGGCACTTCTGGGTGCGTGCCTGCTTGCTGGTGATCTGGTAGGCGGCGCGCAGATCGGCTTCGGCCAGTTCGGCCACCTTGGCGATCAGGGGTTCGTTCTTGGCCGGCGCCTTCCAATCCCACTCGGGCTTGCCGGCGACTTCGACCAACTCGTTGATGGCCTTGATGGCGGCCTGCAACTGCTCGTGGCCGAAGACCACGGCGCCGAGCATGATTTCTTCGGAAAGCTCCTTGGCCTCGGACTCGACCATCAGTACCGCGGCGGCGGTGCCGGCGACGACCAGGTTGAGCTGGCTGCTCGGCAACTGGCCGATGGTCGGGCACAGCACGTACTGGCCGTCGATGTAGCCGACGCGGGCGGCACCGATCGGGCCGTCGAAGGGAATGCCGGAAATCGCCAGCGCGGCGGAGGCGCCGATCATCGCGGGAATGTCGGGATCGACCTCCGGGTTCGAGGACATCACGTGGATGATGACCTGCACTTCGTTGTAGAAGCCTTCCGGAAACAGCGGACGGATCGGACGGTCGATCAGGCGCGAGGTCAGGGTTTCCTTTTCGGACGGGCGGCCTTCGCGCTTGAAGAAGCCGCCGGGAATGCGGCCGGCAGCATAGACCTTCTCGACGTAATCGACGGTCAGCGGGAAGAAGTCCTGGCCGGCCTTGGCTTCGGTCTTGGCGACGACGGTCGCGAGAATCACGGTGTCGTCCATGTTCACCAGCACGGCGCCGCCGGACTGACGCGCGATTTCGCCGGTTTCCAGCGTCACGGTGTGAGCGCCGTAGGTAAATGTCTTCTTGATCGATGTCAGCACAAAAAATCCTTTCGCAAACAATAAAAGACGACACGACCGTCGCGGCCGTATCGGCTTATTTCAAAGGTGCCCGCGGAGTCGGGCAGCCTGCATGGTGTGGCGGACCCGCGCTGGATTACTTGCGCAGGCCAAGGCGCTCGATCAGCGCGCGATAGCCGTCGGCGTTCTTGCGCTTGTAGTAGTCGAGCAGGGTACGGCGCTGGCTCACCATTTTCAGGAGGCCGCGACGCGAGTGGTGATCCTTGACGTGGGCCTTGAAGTGGCCGGTGAGGTCGTTGATGCGCGCGGTCAGCAGCGCCACTTGCACTTCGGGGGAACCAGTGTCGCCCTGGGCGCGCTGGTAGTCGGTAACGATCTTGGCTTTGTCGGCGGTGGAGAGTGCCATCAGTCTTTCCTTACTCAATGTTTTGGGTCGTCGGGGAAGGCCGGCATTATACATGCGAGCCCTTCAGTTTCTCAAGCGGATGCAACTGTTTTTGCGGGCTTATCCGCGATCAGGCGTTTCGGCTGGAGCCAGCCGTCGACCGACGACGCGCCGATGCCGAGGAAGCGCCCATCGGGCCCGTAGCAGCGGTAGCGTTCGCCGGCCTGGCCGAGCCAGCGGACGCCCTGGCCGTGCAGCAGGCGTCCGCAGTCGGCCGTCTCCAAGTCGACCCGGGGCAGCGTCGCCAACAGGGTATCCGCTGGGCTCAGACGTTCGTCGCGGGCGGCGGGATCGAGCGCCGCCAGCGTATCGAGCCCGACCGCCGCGGCGACGTCCAGGCTGCCGATGCGCGTGCGCCGCAAAGCCGCCAGGTGGGCGCCGCAACCCAGCGCCGCACCGAGGTCGGCCGCCAGCGTGCGAACGTAAGTACCCTTGCTGCACGACACCTCGAGTTCGCAGCGATCGCCGTGCCAGGCCGCGAGCTTCAACTCGTAAATGCGGATGCGGCGCGGCGCGCGTTCGACCTCGATGCCGGCGCGCGCGTATTCGTAGAGCGGCCGGCCAGCGCGCTTCAAGGCCGAATACATCGGCGGCACTTGTTCGATTTCGCCGCGGAAACGCTCCAGCGCCGTTTCGAGCTGCGCTTCGGTAACGGTCACCGGACGCGTCTCCAGCACCTGCCCTGCGGCATCGGCGGTATCCGTCGTGACGCCCAATTGCACGCTCGCGCGATAGGTCTTGTCGGCGTCGAGCAATTCGCCGGCGAACTTGGTCGCCTCGCCGAAGCACAGCGGCAACAGGCCGGTGGCGAGCGGATCGAGGGTCCCGGTGTGGCCGGCCTTGGCGGCATCGTAGAGACGCCGCGCTTTCTGCAGGGCATCGTTGGACGTCATGCCGAGCGGCTTGTCGAGCAGCAGCACGCCATCGACCTGACGACGCGGAGGGCGACGCGGGGCGTTCACTCGTGCCGGTCGGACTTGACGGCGTCGTCGATCAGGTGCGCGAGATGGGTGCCGCGCTCGACGGATTCGTCGTAATGGAAATGGAGTTCGGGGGTGTGATGGATGCGCACGCGCTTGCCGAGCTCGCGCCGCAGAAAACCGGCGGCGGCCTTGAGTCCGCGGTCGATCGCCAGACGATGCTCGGGCCCGGAAAGCGAGGTGTAGAACACTTTCGCATGCGCATAATCCGGCGTCACCTCGACGTCGGTCAGCGTCACCAGTTTCAGGTGTTGCGCCAGGCGCGGATCCTTGAGCTCGTTGCGGATCAGATCCGCCAACTCGCGGCGGATCTGCTCGTTGACACGTTCGGAACGGGAAAAGCTCTTCAAAATAGGCTTACAGGGAGCGCGCGACTTCCTGCATCTCGAAGACTTCGAGCTGGTCGCCTTCCTTGATGTCGTTGAAGTTCTTCAGGTTCAAACCGCACTCGAAGCCTTCCTTGACTTCGCGCACGTCGTCCTTGAAGCGCTTCAGCGATTCGAGCTCGCCGGTGTGGAGCACGACGTTGTCGCGCAGCACGCGCACCGAAGCGTTGCGCCTGACGACGCCGGCCAGCACCATGCAGCCTGCCACGGCGCCGACCTTGGAGATGCGGAATACCTGGCGGATCTCGACCTGGCCGATGATGCTTTCCTTCTTCTCCGGCGAGAGCATGCCCGTCATCGCCGCCTTCACCTCGTCGACCGCGTCGTAAATGATGTTGTAGTAGCGGATGTCGATGCCGAAGGTCTCGGCCAGCTTGCGCGAACCGGCATCGGCGCGCGTGTTGAAGCCGATGATGACGGCCTTGGACGCTTCGGCAAGATTGACGTCGGATTCGCTGATACCGCCCACCGCGGCGTGGATCACCTGCACCTTGACCTCGGCCGTGGACAGCTTGGTCAGCGCATGAACCAAGGCTTCCTGCGAGCCCTGGACGTCGGCCTTGATGATCAGCGGCAGCGTCTTGACCTCGCCGGCGCCCATCTGCTCGAACATGTTCTCCAGCTTGGCCGCCTGCTGCTTGGCCAGACGCACGTCGCGGAACTTGCCCTGGCGGAACAGCGCAATCTCGCGAGCCTTGCGCTCGTCGACGATGGCCATCGCTTCGTCGCCGGCACCCGGCACGTCGGAGAGGCCCTGGATTTCGACCGGGATCGAAGGTCCGGCCTCGTCGATGGCCTTGCCGGTTTCGTCGAGCATGGCGCGCACGCGGCCATAGACGTGACCGGCGAGCAGCACGTCGCCGCGCCGCAGCGTGCCGGACTGGACCAGCATGGTCGCGACCGGCCCCTTGCCCTTGTCGAGGCGCGCTTCGATGATGAGCCCCTTGGCGGGAATATCTTGCGGCGCCTTGAGTTCCAGCACCTCGGCCTGCAGCAGCACTTGTTCCAGCAGATCGTCGATACCCTGTCCCGTCTTCGCCGACACGGCGACGAACGGCGAATCGCCGCCGTATTCTTCCGGCACCACGCCTTCGGCGATCAGTTCCTGCCGCACGCGGTCGAGGTTGGCGCCCGGCTTGTCGATCTTGTTAACGGCCACCACCAGCGGCACGCCGCCGGCCTTGGCATGGTGAATCGCTTCCTTGGTCTGCGGCATCACGCCGTCGTCCGCCGCCACCACCAGAATCACGATGTCGGTGGCCTTGGCGCCGCGGGCGCGCATCGCCGTGAAAGCCTCGTGGCCCGGCGTGTCGAGGAAGGTGATGACGCCGCGCGGCGTCTCGACGTGATAGGCGCCGATGTGCTGCGTAATGCCGCCGGCTTCGCCCGCCGCCACCTTGGCGGTGCGGATGTAGTCGAGCAGCGAAGTCTTGCCGTGGTCGACGTGGCCCATGACCGTGACCACCGGCGCCCGCGGCAGTACCTCGGCGTCCTTGTGTTCCGCGCTCTCGTCGAGGAAGGCATCGGGATCGTCGAGCTTGGCGGCGAAGGCCTTGTGCCCCATTTCCTCGACGATGATCATCGCCGTTTCCTGGTCGAGCTGCTGGTTGATGGTGACCATCGAGCCCATTTTCATGAGCATCTTGATGACTTCGGTCGCCTTCACCGACATCTTGTGGGCGAGATCGGCAACGCTGATGGTTTCCGGCACATGCACTTCGCGGACGACCGCTTCGGCCGGTTGCTGCGCCACCGGCGCCTCCTCATGCTGCCGGCCGTGCCTGCCCTTGGGGCCGCCGCGCCAGCCGCCGGCGCCGCCGCCGGCGTCGCCGCGCGTCTTGATGGTGCGTTTCTTCGCCGCGTCGTCCTTCCAGGCACCGGGCTTGGCGTCCTTCTTGGCCGCCTTCTTGGGTTCCTCGCCGGGCTTGCCGGCCGGCTTGTGCAAGGTGCCGGAAACGCCCGCATCGGGCTTGGCCGCTTGCGCCGCGGCGGCCGCCGCCTGCGCCTGCTGTTGCGCCAGACGCGCTTCGGCTTCCGCACGGACACGCGCCTCGCGCTCCTGCTTTTCCTTCAATTCGGCCGCCTGGATCGCAGCCAGTTCCGCGCTGCGCTTGGCTTCGGCCTGGCGCAAGGCCATTTGCTTGGCGTCGACGACGGACACCGGCGCCGCGGGCGCCGCCACGGCAACCGGCGGCGGCTCGACCGCAACCACGACCGGCGCGGCAGGCGCCGGCGCCGGCGCGGCAGCGGCGGCTTCAGCCGCCGCTTCGGCCGCCGACTCGGCGGCGAGTTCGGCCGGATCGCGCTTGACGAAGACGCGCTTCTTGCGCACCTCGACCTGAATCGTGCGCGCCTTGCCGGTGGCATCGGCCGACTTGATTTCCGTGGTCTGCTTGCGCGTCAGGGTGATCTTGGCCTTGGG
>JACRPB010000362.1 GCA_016214175.1 Rhodocyclales bacterium | reverse complement strand
ATGAAGACCGAGGCCGACAAATACCTGGCGGTGGCGCTCGAAATCGTCGGCAAGTTTCCGGCGGTGGCGGGGTTGTGATCACCGCTTGCGGCCGCCCGCGGCACGACGCGAATTTACGTTTGACCACATTGCAGAAAGGACTGTGAAATGACGGCAACGACACGGGGCGGCACGCCCTGGACTCCGCAGTATGTGGAGGGCATCAATCCCAAGGTCTGCATCGGCTGCGGCCGCTGCTTCAAGGTTTGCCCGCGCGACGTGCTGACCCTCGTCGATCGCGGCGAGGACGACGAGATCGACGAGGACGACTGGGACGACGAGGACGCCAAGGCGATGATGTCGGTCAAGGACCCGATGGACTGTATCGGCTGCGGCGCCTGCGGGCGGACCTGTCCGAAGGGCTGTTTCAGCTTCGTCGCCGGTTAGGCGCTGCCTGGGCGTGACCCGGCGCGCGTCGGGTCGCGACCGCGCCACCGCCGCGAAGGCGTTATGAGGCTGGGGGGAGGGGACCCCAGTGAGCGGCGAGCGCCCTTCCTCTTGTATGCTTCGCGTCTTCGCCACTCGCCGCAGACGCCATGCCGCCACTCGCCCAAGCCCGTAGCGCCGCCCAGGAACTCATCGATTTCATCGACGCCAGCCCCAGCCCCTGGCATGCCGTGGCAAGCGCCGAGGCGCGCCTGCGGGCGCAAGGCTACGTGCGGCTGGAGGAGGGCGAGCGCTGGCAACTGGCGGCGGGCGGACGCTATTACGCGGTGCGCGGCGGCGCCTCGCTGATCGCCTTCGTCCGCGGCAGCCGGCCGCTGGCGGAAACCGGCTTTCGTCTCGTCGGCGCCCACACCGATTCGCCGGGCCTGCGCCTCAAGCCGCGGCCGGCCCAGGCCGGCGACGGCCTGGCGCGGCTCGGCGTCGAAGTGTATGGCGGGCCGATCCTCGCCAGCTTCGCCGACCGCGACCTGAGCCTTGCCGGCCGCGTCGTGCTGCGCGCGGCGGCGGGCATCGAGACGCGCCTGCTGCGCTTCGAACGGCCGCTGGTGCGCCTGCCCAACCTGGCGATCCACATGAATCGCGAGGTCAACGAACAAGGCCTCAAGTTCAACAAGCAGACCGAACTGCCGCTGATCCTAGGCCAGTTGGGCGAAGGGCAAGAGGCGGACGCCGGCCTGCGCAAGCTCCTGGCCGCTGCCGCGCAGGCCGAGCCCGCCGATCTGCTGAGCTGGGAACTCGCCGTCTATGACGTGCAGAAAGGCTGCCTGTGGGGCGCGGACGAAGAGTTCATCGCCGACAGCCAGTTGGACAACCTCGCCTCCAGCCATGCCGCGCTGACGGCCCTGCTGGCAGCCGAACGGCCGGCGGCCACTTGCGTCGCCGCCTTCTTCGACCACGAGGAAGTCGGCAGCGAAAGTGCCACCGGCGCCGCCGGCAGCTTCGTCGCCGACGTCCTCGCGCGCATCGCCGCCCAGGCCGCACTCGACGTCGAAGACCGGCGGCGCGCCCTGGCGAAGAGCTTCTTCGTCAGCGCCGACATGGCCCATGCCTACCATCCGAATTTTCCGGCCGCCTACGAACCGAGCCACAAGGTGGCGATGAACGGCGGCCCGGTGATCAAGACCAACGCCAACCAGCGCTACGCCACCAACGCCGAGACGGCGGCGCGCTTCATGGCGCTGTGCGAGCGGGCCGGCGTGCCCTGCCAGCACTACGCCCATCGCAGCGATCTCGGCTGCGGCAGCACCATCGGTCCCCTGGTTGCGGCGCAGTTGGGCATCGCCAGCGTCGATGTCGGCTCGCCGTTGTGGGCGATGCACAGCGTGCGCGAAAGTGCCGGCGTGCTCGATCATGCCTACATGATCGCGGCGCTGGGGGCGGTGTTCGGCAGTTGAGCGGCGCGTTTCCTGTTGCGCTTTCGCGCCGGGCTTGAATCCTGCGATAGCGGCCGCACGTACCCTGTCAGCCGACAACCGAGGTTTCGCCATGAATGTCCTGTTCAACAACCCGCTGCTCTACGTGATCGATTATCCGGGACACGACGCCCTGGAGATCCTGGACAAACGCAACGGTCGGATGGGGCTGTTGCGCGGCGCGACGGCCGACCGCATGCGCGGCGAATTCAGCCACTTTCTGACGCAAGCGCACGATCAGGAGGAATTCGAGGACTTCATCGATTCCTACGAGGGCATCCTCGATCAGCCGGTGTCGCGCCACTGAGTTCGTCTGCGCAGCTTCCGCACGCGAAAACCGTTCCGGCCGGCCGGTTCCCGCGCGACAGCATATCGCGCGAGCTGTCGGCCCGAGTGGGGATGTTGTCCCGGCATGGCGGACCCTGGGGATGCTCAAGGGCGCGCATGGTTCGCCAGCAGCATGTTGCAGAATAGGCTGCCTTGTTCCAGCGCATCGTCCAGCGCGACGTGCGTGTGGCGAACGGGATCGAACCAGACTGACGGCATCGACTGCTTGCCGCAGGCACGATACGGCTTGCGCAGCATGGCCATGGCATAGGTCTTGATGTCGATCGCGGAAAAGCCGAAGGGATTCTCGCCTGCGTACTGCGTCAGGTACCAATACACGAACGGAAAATCGAATGCGGCGGGATAGGCGACGAAGACCGGCCGTCCGGGGAGGGACTTCAGCCATGCCAGGTATCTCGTCATGGCCTGCTGCGGATGTTCGAGGTTCTGCCGACACGCGGCCCAGGCTTCCGCCTGCGTTGCCCACCACGCAGTGGTGCGAGGATCGGCGCTGAATTCCGGAAGGGTTTCGAGATTGGCGGAGAAGGTCGATAACAGGCGCTTGTCGGCCGTGTAGGCGGCTGAGCCGATGCTCAGCATGGAATGCATGCCCGCCACGGGACCATCGGTTTCGACATCGGTGCTGACGTAGATTTCAGTCATGACGGTCGCTGTTCTGCTGACGGCTCCGTACTCTAATCCAAACCGGCGGCGGGAAGATCGTCGAGGCACGCAAGGTGCCGGACGGCCGCTTGTCGCATTCGCGACAACCCGGCTGCGGCGGTAACTCCTTCACGCTGAACGCTTTCCGGCACGGGGTGCGAATGGCACGGCGATTGCACATCTCCGGTCGAGCACCCCGACAGGAGAGACGCCATGTGGGACTATTCGGAAAAAGTACGCGAACATTTCTTCAATCCGCGCAATGCCGGGCCGCTGGACGGCGCCAATGCCGTCGGCGACGTCGGGTCGATCAAGTGCGGCGATGCGCTGCGGCTGATGCTGAAGGTCGATCCGGACAGCGAACGCATCGTCGATGCGCATTTCCAGACGTTCGGCTGCGGTTCGGCCATCGCGTCGTCGTCGGCGCTGACCGAGATCGTCAAGGGCAAGACGCTGGACGAGGCGCTGACGGTGAGCAACCAGGACATCGCCGATTATCTCGACGGCCTGCCGCCCGAGAAGATGCATTGCTCGGTGATGGGACGCGAGGCGCTGCAGGCGGCGGTGGCGAATTTTCGCGGCGAGGTCTGGGCCGACGCTCACGCGGAAGGGGCGCTGGTCTGCAAGTGCTTTGCCGTCGATAGCGCGATGATCGAAGACGTGGTGCGGGCGAACGGATTGACGACGGTGGAGCAGGTGACGAACTACACCAAGGCCGGCGGCGGCTGTTCGAGCTGCCACGAGCCGATCGAGGAAATCCTGGCGCGGGTGGCCGGCGAACGCTGCACGGCGCCGGTGGCGGAAACGAAACCGCTGCCCGCCGACGTGCCCGCCGCCAAGCCAAAACTTACCAATTTCCAGCGCATGCGCAAGATCGAGGAGACCGTCGAGGCGATCCGCCCGATGCTCCAGCGCGACCATGGCGACATCGAGATCGTCGAGGTCGACGGCAAGAACATCTACGTCGACCTGAAAGGTGCCTGCAAGGGCTGCATGATGGAGGCGGCAACGCTGTCGGGCATCCAGACCCAGTTGGTCGAAGCCCTTGGCGAGTTCGTGCAACTGCTGCCGGCGAGCTATCTCGCCGCACGCAAGGGAGCCTGACGTGGAGCCGATCTATCTCGACAACAACGCCACGACGCGCTGCGACGATGCGGT
>JACRPB010000361.1 GCA_016214175.1 Rhodocyclales bacterium | reverse complement strand
TCCAATATGGATTACGCCGGCGACGTCGGTCATCATCTGAAGAATTTCAGTGTCCCGTGAACTTCGGCTTGCGCTTCTCGGCGAAGGCGCGCGGACCTTCCTTGGCATCTTCCGACTGGAACACGCGCGCGCCCATGCTCTTCTCTAGTACGAAGCCGGGCTCGTTGTTGAGCGCGCGCACCACGATCTCCTTGGCGGTGCGTACGGCCAGCGGGCCATTCAGGGCGATCTTTTCGGCGAGAGCCAAGGCTTCGTCCATCAGCTTGCCCTGCGGCACTACCTTGTTGATCAGTCCGATTTCGTAGGCGCGTTGAGCGCTGATGTTGGTACCGGTGAGCAGCATCTCCATCGCCACCGCATAGGGAATCTGTTGCGGCAGGCGGATGTGAGTGCCACCCATCGGGATGACGCCCCAGCGCACTTCGCCGAGGCCGAAGATCGCGTTCTCGGTGGCGATACGGATGTCGGTGCCTTCCATGAATTCCATGCCGCCGGCGATGCACAAGCCGTTCACCGCCGCGATGATGGGCTTGAAGATGTGCTGCCAGGGACGCATGGCGGGATCGTCGAAGCCGAGTGTGTCGCCCGAGGTCAGCGCCGCCATGGTGTCCTTGAGGTCGAGGCCGGCGCAGAATGCTCCGTCGCCGGTGCCGGTGAGAATGGCGACGCGCAGTTCCGGATCGGCGTTGAAATCGTCGAAGGCGGCCATCATCGCCTTAAGCATCGCCGTGGTCAGGGCGTTCATCGCCTTGGGGTTGTTCAGCGTCATCACGGCGATGGCGCCGCGCTTTTCGTACTTGAAGGTTTCGGGCAGATTCAGTGGCATAAAGATTCCCTGGTTGTCATTGGTTATCGATCAGGCGCCGGAAGAACGGCAGCGTGACCTCGGGCGTCATCGCCCGCAATTCGAGTTGCACCGGCATGCCGATGCGCAGTTTGTCCGGCGGGCAGTCGACCACCTGGCTCAGCAGGCGCACGCCCTCTGCCATCTCCACCACCACCGCCGCGTAGGGCGTGTCGCTCGCGAAAGCCGGGTGCAGCGCGCGCTCGACCACGGTCCAGGTGTAGACCGTGCCGCTTCCGCTCGACTTGGCCCATTCCCAATCGAAGGCATTGCACTCCGGGCAGATCTCGCGCGGGATATGGCGGAAAGCGCCGCAGCACTTGCAGCGCTGAAAGCGCAGTTCGCCGTTCTTGCAGTGTCCGTAGAACTCGCCGGCCAGCCCTTCCATCTGCGGCAGCGGCTTTGCGTATTTCGTTTCTGGCATCTCGTCTTCCTTCTCAGCGCCGCAGGATGGCGATGGCGCCGTCGCCGAAGTCGCCCCAGCCGGTAACGACGCCGATTTCGGCGTTCTGTACCTGGCGGGCGCCGCATTCGCCGCGCAGTTGGCGCACGGCTTCGACGACGTGGGAAAGCCCCAGCACATGTGCCTGCGACAGCAGACCGCCGTGCGTATTTACCGGCAGGCGGCCGCCGAGTTCGATGCCGCCGTGCTCGACGAAGGCGCCGCCTTCGCCGCGCTTGCAAAACCCCGCTTCCTCGATCTGCTGGATCACCTCGAAAGTGAAGCAATCGTAGATCTGCGCGAAGTCGACGTCGGCCGGCGCAATTCCCGCCATGCGGAAAGCTTCGGGGGCGGCGCTGGTCAGGCCGGTGCGATGGAAATCGCGTCGATTGGTGATTTCGTCGGCCGGATAGGGCTGGCCGACGCCGACACCCATGAGGTAAATCGGCTGCTTGCCGAGGTCGCGGGCGCGCGCGACCGTGGTGACGACGAACGCGGCAGCGCCGTCGGTCTCCAGGCAGCAGTCGTTGAGCCGGTACGGATCGGCAATCATCGGCGACGCGAGGTACTCCGCCATGGTCAGCGGCTTGCCGCACATCAGCGCTGCCGGGTTCAACTGCGCATGCTTGCGCATGGCGATGGCGACGGCGCCGAACTGCTCGTGCGTGGTGCCGTAGTCGTGCATGTGGCGGCGGGCCATCAGCGCGTACCACTGCGGCGGCGCCGTCATGCCGAAGGGCACGTAGAAGTCGCGCGCGATCGCGGCGCCGGGGAGCGAATTCATGTCCTGCACGGCGGCACGCGCGCGCGCGCCGGAGTAGCCGTTCCAGCCGCCCGGGATCAGCACATGGCTCGCAGTACCCGAGACCACGGCCATCGCCGCGGCCCGCAGCGCGGCGACCGGCGCCGCGCCGCCCAGATGCAGCGTCGCCGAGAAACGCAGGTTCTCGCAGCCGAGCGCTCCGGCAAAGGCCTCGGCGCGGCCGAGCGCCGGGAACGGCAGGATGCCGTCGATCTGGCTACCCTTGAGTCCGGCGTCGGCAGTCGCGGCGGTCGCCGCCTTCAACTGCAACGTCATTTCCGACATGCCAGACCCCGGCTTGCGGCAGAACGGGGTTTCGCCGATGCCGACGATGCAGGCTTGGTCTTTCAACATCTCGTCACTCCTGCGGTTTCTTCTTTTCGGCGCGCTGCACTACGTACTCATCGAGCAACTGGTGTCGCATCTCGGCCTCGCGCTTGCGGATGCTCCAGAACTCGGGCTTGCGCTTTTCGAGGAAGGCCGGGCCGCCCTCCTTGCCTTCCGGGGTGTCGAACCAGTCGGGGTAGATCGCCGCCGAGGTCAGGCCCGACTCGCGATACCCGTCCATCTCCTGGTCGAACGTCGCCTTCAGCACCTCGAGGCAACCGGGGCTGACGGCGAGCATTTCGGCGCACCACTTGTCGACCTCGGCTTCGAGTCCGTCGAGCGGCACCACAGTGTTGACGAGGCCCATCGCCAGCGCCTCGTCGGCCTTGTACTTGCGGCACAGCATCCACATCTCGCGCGCCTTCTTGGCGCCCACCACCTTGGTCAGGTAGGGTACGAAGAAGCCGTCGGCCGGCGACGAGACGCGCGGACCGGCCTGGCCAAAGATGGCGTTGTCCGCGGCGATGGTGAAATCGCAGCAGTAGGCCATGTGGTTGTGGCCGGCGATGCAGTAGCCCTGCACCTGGGCGATGATGGGCTTGCGCGAGATGCGCATCAGGCGGTTGTGCGGGTAGCGGTTGTAGAAGGCTTCGCGCAGGCCCCAGCGCTCCCACTCGATGTCGCCGCCGGCGCCGAAGTGCTTGCCCTTGGCCGCCACGACAATGACACCGACGGCCGGATCATGGTTGGCGTCGTAAAAGGCGCGGAACATCTCCTCGACGGTCTCCATGGTCAGCGCATTCATCTTCTCCGGTTTGTTGAGCGTAACGCGCGCGATGCCGCCGCCGAGTTCCTTGTGCTGCTTCTTTTCGTAGATGATTTCCTTGAAGTCCTCAAGGCCTTCGCCCGTGACGATGCGCCATTCTGTCCATGCCATGTCCGACTCCTGGGTCATGCTTCAATTCCGGTGAAGTTGCGCGACGATCTCGCGCATCGGTTCGGGGTCGCGCCGCGCCTCATCGACGAGCACCAGCGTGATGCTGCGGTAGAGGCCGTCGGCCTTGGCGCGAATGGCGTCGGCGAGCTCGTCGTAGGTCGCGATGATCGCCCAATCCTCGAGCATCGCGTCGGTGATCAGCGTCGGCAGTTCGGCCCACTTGCCCGCCAGCGACAGGCGGTGCAGTTCGGCGCCGACATCCTGCCAACCGTGATGCGCGAGCACGCCCTGGTAGGAGCGCGTCGTCGCGTAGAAGGCGATCTGCTTGCGCAGCGTGTCCTTGGCCTGCCGCACTGCGGCAGCATCGCCGCCGATCGCCATGAAAGGCGCGCCAACGAAATCGAAGTCTTCGACCCGGCGTCCGCTTCTGGCGAGACCTTCGGCAATGGCCGGCAGTATGACCTCGCGCGTGTAGCGGAAGGTGGCAATCGGATGCAGGCGCAGCCCGTCGCAGAGTTCGCCCGCCAGCCGCGCCATGTACGGATTGACGGCGGCGAGGTAGAGCGGGACATGCGGATGCTCGATGGGACCTGGATTGAAGAACGGCGGCAGCAGCTTGAACTTGTAGTGCTCGCCCTCGAAATACGTCGGCTGGTTCGGTGTCTGAAAACTCTTGAAAATCGCCTTCAGGCATAGCAGGTATTCGCGCATGCGCGGTCCCGGCCCGCTGGTCCAGGCCGTCGAATAGCGGTTCTCGCTGTGCGCCTTGACCTGGGTGCCGAGGCCCAACCGGAAGCGACCGCCCGAAAAATGCTGGAGGTCCCACGCCAGCTGCGCCGTTACCATGGGGCTGCGCGGAAAGGCGATGGCGACGTTGGTGCCCAGCGAGAGCTTTTTCGTGCTGGGCGCCGCCGTCATCAGCGGCAGGAAGGGATCGTGGCCGCCTTCGGCCGTCGTGACGCCGTCGAAGCCGAGCGACTCAAGCAGCGCCGCGCGCTCGGCGATCTGGCTCAGCGTGATCGCGCGCTGCCCCTCTCCCGCGTATTGCCGGGTGTCAGGTCCGAAGAGCGTCGCTTCGACGCGAAGTGCCATGGATTGGTTGCCTCGGCGATCCGGAATCAGGGGATCGCCCCGGTGGCCTTCAGCGCCTCGATCTCGTCCCATTCGTAACCGAGCAATTCCAGCAGCAGCAGTTCGGTATCCTGACCTAGTTGCGGCCCGAGGCTGTGCACCGCACCGGGCGTCTTGGACAGCGTGATCGGCAAGCCGCGGATATCGACTTCGCGCTGCACTTCCTCGCAATAGGCTTTCATGAAGTAGCCGTTGCGCCAAGCCTGCTCGTCGCGGATCACGTCGGCGAGGTTGTTCACCGGGCTCGCCACGATGCCGTGCGTCAGGAACGCCTTCATCAAATCCACGTGGCTTCGCTTCGCCGTAAGGACTTCGAGCGCCGCGATCAGCGCTTCGTGGTTGGCGGCGCGCAAGGCCGCGCCGGCGAAGCGCGGATCGGCGGACAGTGCCTGCGCGCCGAGCGCCCGGCACAGCGCCGAAAAGCGCGCGTCGTCGTTCGGTTCGCAGACGAACACCCACTTCTCCGTGCTCGGATAGAGATTCCACAGCGGATTCGGCGCTTTCTTGCGCGAATGCTGGAGCGCGCTGTCTTCGTTGCCCGCTAGATAGGCCTGCAAGTAAGGCGCGGCGAGGAACAGCTGGGCGCCGTAGAGCGAAGCGTCGAGCGACTGTCCCTTGCCGGTACGCTGACGCTGGTAGAGCGCCAGCGCGATCCCGAGCGCAGACATGATGCCGCCGTAGGCGTCGCCCGACCCCATGCCGAGATAGATGGGCGGCTGACCGGGTTCGCCGAGGCGCGCCATGATGCCGGTCAATGCCTGCACCGTCATGTCGAACGAAGGCTTGGAGGCGCCGCCGAAGCGGCCGTAGCCGGTGTTGGTCGCGTAGATCAGGCGCGGGTTGATGGCGGAGAGCTTTTCGTAGGAAAGATTCCACGCCGCCAGCATTTCGGGCGCAAGATTGGATAGGAATACGTCGGACTTCTCGACCATGCGATAGAGAATCTTTTGTCCCTCCGGCTTCTTCAGGTCGATGGCGATGCTCTTCTTGTTGCGGTTGATGACCAGGAAGTACTGATTCCAGTCGCCGACCGGCAGCGCCTTGATGCTGCGCACGCCGCGCCCCTGGTCGCCGCCTTGCGGACGCTCGACCTTGATGACGTCGGCGCCGAAGTCGGCGAGATATTGAGCCGCGACCGGGCCCTGGAACCAGACCGTCAAGTCGATCACGCGGATGCCGTCGAGCGCTTTCTTCGTCATGTCGTCTCCTACGCCACCACGCCCGCGGCAGTCAGTTCATGGATCCGGTCGGCGTCGTAGCCGAGCAGGTCGGCCAGTACGCGTCCCGTGTGCTGGCCGATGCAGGGCGCCAGCCGGTCGAGGCGCGCCGCGCTTTCGCTCATGAACAACGGGAAGCCAAGACTCTTGACGCGGCCAAAACTCGGATGATCGAGCTCGACGATGTAACGGTTTTCGAGCACCTGCGGATCGCTGGTCGGATAGTCGAAGCGCTCGATGACGTCGGCCGACAATTGCAGCCTCTGAAACGCTTCGCGCCAGTGCTTTCCGGGCTTGGTGAGGAAGGCCTGTTCGAGGGCGGCGATCAGCGCCAGACGGTTCGTCTCGGTACGCTTGTCGTGCGTATCGAAACGCGGCTCGTCCGGCGGAATGCCGACGGCACCTGAGAACGCAGGCCACCAACGGTCGGTGTCCGGCATCGTCAGCGTCACCCAGCGGCCATCGGCGGTCGGATAGAGCGAGCCCGACATCGGGTTGGAAACGTCGAGGCGCGATATCGGGTTGAGGAAGCGCTCCCCCTTGCCGATGGCAAGAAAAGCCTGGATGTCGAGCGCGGCGCCGTACATGTTGGCGCCGAACAGCGAAACGTCGACCTGCTGCCCTTCTCCCGTAAGTCCCCTATGCACCAGCGCGGTCACGACGCCGAACGCCAGCATCACGGTCGCATGCATGGCGCCGGACCCCGTGTAGACCGGCGGTTCGCCGGGCTGCGGCAGGATCGGCATCATCCCCGTGCGC
This sequence comes from Rhodocyclales bacterium, assembly GCA_016214175.1. Lineage (GTDB taxonomy): Bacteria > Pseudomonadota > Gammaproteobacteria > Burkholderiales > Rhodocyclaceae > Nitricoxidireducens. The sequence goes on along the minus strand of JACRPB010000361.1, from coordinate 4,439 downwards.
GCGGCAGCAAGCTCGTCGATGGCCGGCAGATGCAGGTCGGTGCCTTGCGGGCCGAAGCCCGAGATGCGGCCGTATACGACGTCGGGACGCAGCGCGGCGACGGCCTCGTACCCGAGACCGAGCGCCGTCAATTGGTCGAGCTGCCAGTCGGTAATCACGACATCGGCGCGCATCAGCAGCTTGCGCATGATTTCCTGGCCGCGCTCGCAGCGTAAGTCGAGGGCGACGCTTTCCTTGTTGCGATGGATCAGGTCGGCTTCGTGGTTCCATCTGCCGCCGCTCGCTTGGGCAGCCCCCTCGGGTGCATCGATACGAATGACCCGCGCGCCGAAATCCCCGAGAAAGGCGGCCGACAAGGACGTAAAGAAACGTCGAGACAGATCGATAACGACGACATCATCCAGCGCACGGCCCATGACATTCCTCAAATTGCTGCCGGGGTCCGGCCACCGGTGGCGGCGGCCGTTGCACCCGTGCGAGCTGTTAGATCACCAAGCCGATGTTGGCCCCATGGCGCGTGGACTCGGCTAAATGACGCGGCAGCCAGGCCGCGCCGGCAAGGTAGAGCTGCTTGACACTACCGTCGGCCTTCAGTTCGTCGTACAGGGCGTGCTGCGCCACCGAGCCGTATACCAGCACCACGGTGTCGAAGCCTTCCTTGCGGCAATTGTGGCCGCCGAACGACGAAACGAATTCGAGCGCGGTCGCCTCGACGCCCGTAAGCACGAGATTCGGATGGACGGCGACGCCGTGGTCCTCGATGCGCTTTAGCATCATGCCCATCGAGTAGCGCGGGATCTCGTAGCCAAGCCGAACGGATTTGTGGAAGATCTCGACGTGCTTGCCCTGCGCCGCGAGAAACTCGGCCACGCACGGAGTTTCGTAATAGTCTTCCTGCGAGACGATGGCGATGCGCTTGCCGGTATTGGCCGTGCCGCGCAGGACGTCCCAGCCCTGCACGACGTGCGGCAGATCGAGACCCGAAACGTCGTGCGGAACACGCGGGACCGCGCCCGTCGCGATGACGACGGCGTCGGGCGACAATGCCTTGATGGCCGCGATGTCGACCTTGCATTCGAGCTTCACCTCGACGCCAGTACGCTTCATCTCGTTTTCTTCGAAGTACACCTGATCCTCGAAGGAATCGCGCCCCGCCGTTCTGGCAGCGAGGTTCAACTGCCCGCCCAGGCGCTTCCCCGCTTCGATCAGCGTCACCTGGTGGCCGCGCAGCGCGGCGATGCGCGCCGCCTCGCAGCCGGCGATACCGCCGCCGACGACGACGACGCGCTTGGACTGAGCGGCGGGCTTGAACTGTTCGTTCCAGCGCAGTTCGCTGCCGATCAACGGATTGATCGAGCAGGTCGGCGTATAGGGAATGAGCACCGGATGGCCGGCCTCGTCGATGCAGCGCGTGCAGCCAATGCAACGGCGAATCTCGGACAGCCGCCCCTCCTTCGCCTTGTTGGCAAATTCGGGATCGGCGATGCCGGCGCGCACCATGCCGACCAAGTCGCAATAGCCCTGCTTGATCAAGTCCTCGGCGACCACCGGATCGTTGATGCGGCCGGTGAACAACACGGCGATCTTGCGATCGAGGTCGACGCGGGCGCCCTTGCCGCAATCGCGGAACTCGCCGTGGCCGTAATAGGAGTTCGGTACGTAGGACGGCGCGCCCCAGCAATGGCCGGCGTCGACGTCGACGAAATCGAGCAGGCCGGTCTCGCCGATCAGGTACAGCATTTCGCGCATCTGCAAGTTATCGTAACCGCCCTGACGGAACTCCAGGCCCGCCATCCGGATGCCCAGCGCCATCGAGTTGCCGATGCGCTCACGTATGCGCTTCAAGGCCTCGACGACGTAGCGGATGCGCTGTTCGGGACCGCCGCCCCATTGATCAGTGCGACGGTTGGTCACCGGCGACAGGAAGCTGTAACCGATCGTCTCGTGCGCGCAGTGAATCTCGATGCCATCGACGCCGACGCTCTGCGCCGCGGCCGCGGCATTGGCGTAACTGTTGAGGCAGTACTCGATCTCGGCTTCGCCCATCACGTGCGGCGTGTAGTCCTGCGCGCCGATCACGGGAACCGCGGAGGCCGACCATGCCGAGCACAGGTGGGTGAGCTGGACGATGGCGACGGCGCCAGCGGCATGCACCTCGTCGACGAACTTCCTCATGCCATCGAGGAAGGCTGGATTCTGATAGGCGGCAAAGGGGGCCGCAAACCCGATCGAAAGGCCGATTTCCGGGGACGTATCCGGCGGGAACGGCACGTCGAGCAGCCAAGTCTCGCTGCCGATCCAGCCCGTACCGCCGCGCGCCTTGGCGCCGTGATGCGCGATGAAATGCTCGTCGATCAGCCCGGGGGCCATCGACGAATTGATGGTATTGGTAGTCTCGCAAATGCGGTTCGGCACGCGCATCGGGCCGACCTGCAAAGGCGTAAATAAATGCTCGAACTGGCTCATGGCGTCTGCGTCCCCGTTGTTATGGATTACGCCGGCGCGGTCGGCGAAAGGATGACGACGGGGAACTGCCGTTCGGTCTGCGTCTGGAAATAGCCAAGCCCAGGAAACATTTCGGTCAGCGTGGGCCAAAGGCGCTTGCGCTCCTCCTCGGTCGCATCGCGCGCCACTGCCGTCATCTTTTTGCGCTCGACCTGCACCCAGCAGTTCGCATCGGCCTTGAGGTTCAGGTACCAGGTCGGATGCTGGTCGTAGCCGGCCAAGGAGCCAGTGACCACCATCTGCTCGCCATCCGGCACAAAAATCAGCGGCGTCGTGCGCATCTCGCCGGACTTGCGGCCGACCACGGTTAGCAGCAGCGTCGGCAATCCCATCTTGCCGGTCCCGCCCATCTTGCCTCGGCCGTCGGGCTGAGCCAGGTAATCCGCGACGTCCGCGTGCGCGTCGCCGCGAATCTTCTCGAGTGAAGCCGTGGAGTCCTTGATCGCCTGAAACACTTCATCCGGCATGTCTTCCGGTTTTACCAGCTTGCTGCGGTCGTTTGCCATGGTTGTTTCGTTCCGTAGGGGGTCAGGTAGGCGGCCTGCCCATTAACAGCGGGGCTTGCCGGGGGTACGATCGATGGCCGGAATCTTCACATCCGCGATGGCGCAATTCATCGTCTGAACGGACTACCGGACCGGCAGGCAGGCTCTCGCGTAGCGCGGGAATCGCGATCTAATGCGTTTGAAGGTTGGCATTGCGCCGACGCACGTGTTTTCATGGCGGCGTTCCGGGAAATGGTATGAGCGCTCCAATACCCCATCACAAGCTTTCCGATCTCGTTTGCCGCGGATGCGACCCGTGGGCTCTGGAAGGCTTTTCGGCCGCCATCGACCACAATGCCTTGCTCATCGAACTGGACGACGCGGGAGGCGAGAGCGCAGCGCAAGCGGTCCTTGCCGAGCGGCTATCCGAACTGCCCTGCCCGGTCCTGGGCCTGCGAACCGGTGCGACCTTGCCGCCTGCACTGCTCGCAGGCTGCGACGTAGTCCTCGACGATCTGCGGGAGTTCTCGCTGCTGCTACGCAACATCGAGCGGCATCCCGTGGCGGCGGCAACCCTGGTACAGGTGCTGCGGCATAACGCCCGCAGCAGTGTCCATGACGGACTGCTGCTCGAATCCCTGGCTTTCGGCACGTTGCAGGCAGGCGCGGACTTCCGCCGCTATCTAGATGAGCGCCGGGACCACGCGCCGCCGCCGAATACCAACGAGCAACCGCTGCTATTGCCGCGCACGGCAAACCAACTGACGATCATCTTCAACCGCCCTCATGCCCGCAACGCCTACTCGGCGGCGCTGCGCGACGCGCTCCATGAAGCGCTCATGCTGGTGGCGGCCGACGACTCCATCTCGGCCGTCGTCGTGCGCGGCGCCGGCGACTGCTTTTGCACCGGCGGCGACCTTGCCGAATTCGGCCTGACGCAAGACCCGGCGCAGGCGCATCTCATCCGCATGTCGAGATCCATCGCCCTGCTGCTGGCCGAATTGTCGCCACGGCTCCGGTTCGAAGTCCATCGCGCCTGCATTGGATCGGGCATCGAACTGCCGGCCTTTGCCGCACGGGTCGTGGCCAGCGCAGACACCCATTTCCAGTTGCCCGAGATCACCATGGGCCTCATCCCCGGTGCGGGCGGCACAGTGAGCATTCCGCGGCGCATCGGCCGCCAGCGCACCGCGTACTTCGCGCTCTCCGGACGGCGCATCAATGCGCCGACGGCGCTTGCCTGGGGCCTCATCGACGCCATTCGCGACGATGACGATTTCGACTAGCACCGGACACCCTGCCAATAACCTAACCCGGATATTTCACCCTTCAGCCGCTGAACTGCCGTTTGTCATGACGGAGGTATTTGGCGATGGTGCGGGCGTCGGACGGCTCGAATTTTTAACAATTCGACGCCATCGGGACGCACCACCCCCAACCCCCGCAGTC
>JACRPB010000360.1 GCA_016214175.1 Rhodocyclales bacterium | reverse complement strand
GGCCCATCACCTCGAGGACGAAGACCTTGGTCGAGGTCTTGGCCATCGAGCGCACGTCGAACGTCGCTTCGAGCGTAGACACTGCGATGTACTTGGCCACCGAACCGAAACCGGGACAGTTATCGGTGATCGGCAGGTCGTTGTCCACGGTCTTCGGCACGTGGATCGCCTGCACGTGGTAGCCCAGCGCGTCGCCGAGCTGCGACACCTTGAGGCAGGTATCGGCCGAATCGCCGCCGCCGTTGTAGAAAAAATAGCCGATGTTGTGCGCCTTGAAGACCTCGATCAGACGCTCGTACTCGCGCCGGTTGGCCTCGATGCTCTTCATCTTGTAGCGGCATGAACCGAAGGCGCCGGACGGCGTGTTGCGTAGCGCGGCGATGGCCTTGGCCGAGTCCTTGCTCGTATCGATCAGGTCTTCGGTGAGCGCGCCGATGATGCCGTTGCGGCCCGCATAGACCTTGCCGATCTTGTCCTTGTGCTTGCGCGCGGTCTCGATGACGCCGCAGGCCGAAGAATTGATGACGGCCGTCACCCCGCCCGACTGGGCGTAAAAGGCATTCTTCTTCATGGTCTCCTCCTGCTCTCGGGTTCTATTCGGACAGGGCGCCGAATGCACGATCGCGGATTTCCTCGACCTTGCCCTGGCCGGAAATCTTCCGGTAGCGCGGTGCCCTGGCATCGCCGTTCGCCGCCCACTTCGAGTAGTACTCGACGAGCGGCTTGGTCTGCGAATGATAGACCTCAAGGCGCTTCTTGACGGTTTCTTCCCGGTCGTCGTCGCGCTGGATCAGCGCTTCGCCGGTGACGTCGTCGCAGCCCGCAACCTTGGGCGGATTGAACTTGACGTGATAGGTGCGCCCCGAAGCCACATGGACGCGGCGGCCGCTCATGCGCGTGACGATCTCGCCGTCCGGAACATCTATTTCGAGCACGTAGTCGATCGGCACGCCGGCATCCTTCATCGCCTCGGCCTGCGGGATGGTGCGCGGAAAGCCGTCGAACATGTAGCCCTGGGCGCAATCGGGCTCCTTGAGGCGGTCCTTGACGAGGCCGATGATGATGTCGTCGCGGACCAAGCCGCCGGCATCCATGATCTTCTTGGCTTCCAGCCCCAGCGGGGTGCCCGCCTTGACCGCGGCGCGCAGCATGTCGCCGGTGGAAATCTGGGGGATGCCGAACTTTTCCTTGATGAAATTGGCTTGCGTACCTTTGCCCGCCCCGGGGGGGCCCAACAGGATGAGTCTCATGCTTGTTCCCTTGGTGTGTTACTAATGGAAGAATTATATTGTTTTATTGACTTCCACTCCCACCGCAACAAGCATAACCCGCAACCGGCACGCCGACCAATCGGCGTATCGATGATCCGATACTCGCGGCTTATCGGTCGGCGCCGCGAGCGAAGCGCTCGCGTACCCGTGCCAGATCCTCCGGCGTATCGACGCCGGGCATGGGGGCCGCCGCACAGGTGATGACCCGGATCGCGTAGCCGTGCCACAGCGCCCGCAGTTGTTCCAGGGACTCCCAGCCCTCGACGGGCGCCGGCGCCAGACTGCCGTAGCGCTTGAGGAAGGACACCCGGTAGGCATACAGGCCGATATGCCGTAGCGGCAGGAAACCGGGTGGCAATGCGTCGCGGGAAGCGGCAAAGCCGTCGCGATGCCAGGGCAGCGGCGCGCGCGAGAAGGTCAGCGCGCGCCCGGAAGCCGCAGTCGCCACCTTGACGACATTGGGGTTGAAGAACTCGGCGGCATCCGTGATCGGATGGGCGGCGGTCGCGATGGCAGCCGCGGCATCCTCCGCCAAGGCAGCAGCGCAGCCGGCGATCAGGCGCGGATCGATCAGCGGTTCATCGCCCTGGACGTTGACGACGATCTCGTCGTCGTGCCAGCCCAACTGCCGCGCCACTTCGGCGATGCGGTCGGTGCCGCTCGGGTGCGAAGCGGCGGTCATTACCGCCTGGTAGCCGTGGGCAACCACGGCGTCGAAAACGCGCCGGTCGTCGGTGGCAACCCACGCGCCGTCGGGTCCCGCCTTTAGCGCCGCCTCGACGACGCGCACCACCATCGGCTTGCCGGCGATGTCCGCCAGCGGCTTCCCCGGCAGACGCGTCGACGCAAAGCGCGCTGGAATGACGGCGCGAAACGAACTCACGCTTCCTCGGCGGCAAGCTGGCGCGCTTCTTCCTCCAGCATCACGGGAATGTCGTCCTTGATCGGATACGCCAGGTGGCAGGGCTTGCAGACCAGTTCGGCGGCCGCCTTGCGGTAATCGAGGGGCCCCTTGCACACCGGGCAGACGAGAATTTCAAGCAGGCGGGCGTCCATCGAGTTTCTCCAAGACGAAGGTGGCGAGATCGGGTTCGACCTGCGCGTCCACCGGCAGCACCCAGACGGGGAGCCGGGACAGTCCGCACAATTTTACCCCATCCTTTTCCGTGGTCAGGATCGCGTCGCCGGCGAAATCGAGATCGGCGGCGGCATAGCGGTGATGGTCGGGAAAGCCGTGGTTTTCACAGGCGAGACCGAGGCCGGCCAAGTGATCGAAAAAGCGCCGCGGTTCGCCGATGCCGGCCACGGCGTGCAGGCGCAGGCCGGCGAACTCGGCGGCGGCGCGGAATTGCCCGGCGGCGTCGAGGCGGACGAAACACTCGCCCCGCAAGCGCATGTCGAAGGTCGGCACGCCGGCAACGAGGATATCGACGGCGCCGTTCTTGACCACGGCATCGACCTGCGCCAGCCGGCGCGGCGGTTCGCGGAACGGTCCGGCCGGCTGCATCCACGAGTTCGCCAGCATGCGGCGGTCGATCACGGCAAGCTCGACGTCGCGCGCCAGCCGGTAGTGCTGCAGGCCGTCGTCGCTGACGACGACGTCGCAGGCCGGATAGGCCGCGAGCAAGGCTTGCGCGGCAGCGACGCGGTCGCGGCCGACGAACACCGGGCAAACGGCGCGCCGTTTCAGCAGTAGCGGCTCGTCGCCGACCAGGGCCGCGCTGTCGTCCGCCTTCACCTCGCGCACGCCGCTGAATTCGCCGCCGTAGCCGCGGCTGACGATGCCGGGGCGTCGTCCGCGCGCTGCCAGGTCTCCGGCCAGCGCGAGCACCAGCGGCGTCTTGCCGGCGCCGCCCGCCGCGATATTGCCGATCACGACCACGGGCACCGGCAGGCGCACGCGGCGCAGGATGCCGGCGCGGTAGGCGTACCGGCGCAAGGAGACGAGCAGGGCGAACAGCAGCGCGACGGGCAGCAACAGGTGGGCCAGCAGCCCGCGTTGCTGCCAGATGGCGGTCACTGCTTCTGTTGCGTGGCGAACGAGATGTGCGTCAGCCCCGCCTGCTGCGCAGCCTGCATGACGTCGATCACGCTCTGGTGAGTCGCCTTGGCGTCGGCATTGATGATGACGACCGGCTCCTTCGGTCCGCTGCCGGCGACGCGCTTGAGCGCGGCGGCGATGGCGTCGACGCCGCGGCTGCCGACCGGCGACTTATTGACGAGGACGTCGCCCTGCGCCGTCACCACGACATTGACCTCGTTCGGCTGCTCGGGCGTGGTCTGTGTATCGGCGGTCGGCAGGTTGATTTCGAGGCCGGAAAACTTCGAGTAGGTGGTGGTGATCATGAGAAAGATCAGAATCACCAACAGCACGTCGATCATCGGGATCAGATTGATCTCCGGCTCTTCGCGGTTGCGGCCACGCTGAAAATTCATGCGCTCGTTCCGAGACGACTCAGGCGCGCTCGCCGTGCACGAGTTCCACGAGCTTGACGGCCTGCAACTCCATCTCGATCACCAGGCTATCGACCTGGGCGCGAAAGTGGCGGTAGAAAATCATGCTCGGGATGGCGATGATGAGGCCGAAACCCGTGTTGTAGAGAGCGACGGAAATGCCGTGCGCCAGCGCCTGCGGATTATTGCCGGAAGACGTCGGCGAGCCGAAGATTTCGATCATGCCCACCACCGTGCCAAAGAGGCCCATCAGCGGGCTGATCGAGGCGATGGTGCCGAGGCTGGTGAGAAAGCGTTCGAGTTCGTGGGCGACGCCGCGGCCGGCCTCTTCGATCGCCTCCTTCATCACTTCGCGTGTGTAGCGGGAATTGCGCAGGCCGGCGGCGAACACGCGCCCGAGCGGGGAATGGCCGTCGAGGCGTCGCAGCATCTCGTCGGTCGCGCCGCCGGACTGGTAATCGGCCGCCACGCGTTGCAGCAGGCCGGGAGGGACGATCTTGGCCCGGCGCAAGGCGCCGGCACGCTCGATGATCAGGGCCACGGCCAGAATGGAAGCCGCCAGCAGCGGCCAGATCGGCCATCCGGCAGCCTGGATGATGGAAAACACGGATCAACCCCCGGGAAGAAGAGCAAACAGCGCGCACTTTAACGTCATGGCCCCGATTCGGCAAGAAGAGATAGGGTGGTTTCGCCTCGCCACATCCGGCTTTCGGCCGCGCCGCGCGCGCTACAATCGGTGCATGGTGAACGAGGGCTTGGACGCCGCAGTCGTCGTGCAATCGTGGCTTGCGCGCCTGGACGCGCCGGCCGCGCCGCCCTTGTGCCAACTCGAACTGCCGGCGGCACCGGCGCCCGCGCTGGCGGCGCTGGCCGCCGAAGCGCTGGCGCGCGACCGCAGTCTGATGATCGTCGTCCCCGACGACGAGTCGCTGCCCGACATCTCCAACGCCATCGATCTCGGTCTGCGCCCCCTGTGCCTGGTGTTGCCGGCGGCCGACTACGCCATTCGCATCACCTTGCGCGCGACGCTCTCCCTGCTCAAAAGCCGGCTTGCCCGCAACCCGGACGACACCGACGGTCCGGCCTGGGCGGCGCAGCGCGCCCGGCTCGGCGAATACGACGAACTCTGGCAGGCCGCCCTCGCCTGGAGCAAGCGCGGCCTCGACCGCGAAGCCTGGCCGCCGGGCGTCGAACGTCTGTTCCCGGTGCGCATCTTGCCGCTGTCGGTAGCGCAGACGCTGGCCGCGCCGGCGCAGTGGGTCGCCTTAGTTCAGTCCGAACGCCTGCCCGCGGACGCACGCGCCGCCTGGCCCGGCGCCCTGCGTACCCTGCTCCTCGGCGGCGGCGCGCTGCCGGCCGGCGGTGGCGCGCTGACTGCGGTCGACAAGACCGCCCGTCTGCGCGGCGAACTGGAACTGCTGACGCACCAACTGGCCGAACTCGAACTCGAACTTGCCACCGCCCAAGCCGAAATTTCCGAATTCGCGCACCGCTACTCGACGCTGGTCGGCACCCGCATGGCCGAACTCGACCGGCTGCAGGCGGAAATCGCCCAGGGTCGCTGCGAGCGCGAACCCGCGAACGTCGAAGCGCGGCGTACGGCCGAACAGGCGCAGAGCCAGGCGCGGCAATCCCAGGAAGAAAACCAGCGCTTCGCCGACCTCGGCCGCGGCGGCGCCCCCGCGTTCGCCCCCAGCCGCGACATCAAGAAGCTCTACCGCCAACTGGCGCAAAAGATCCATCCCGACCGTGCGCGCAGCGAGGACGACCGGACCTGGCGCACCCAGTTGATGTCCGAAGCCAATCGTGCCTATCGCGCCGGCGACGACGACACCCTGCGCGAGATACTTTCCCTGTGGCGGGAGGGCGAAGGCCGCGTGCCCGCGGGAAGCGGCGGCAATGCGGCGGCAAGCGGCGCCGTCTCCTCCGCCCTGATGGCGCAGGTGGCGAACGTGCGCCGGCGCGTCGTCGAGATCGAGGCGGAGCTCAACCGGCTCTATGGTTCGCGGCTTTACGAGCTCTTCACCGCCGCCAAGATGGCGCGCCGCCAGGGACGCGACCTGCTCCAAGAAATGGCCGACCGCATCGACCTTCAGGTCGCCGCCGCCCGCGCCGAACTCGACGGTAGCAATCCCGAGATTCCCGCCGTCAGTTGAGGCGGTTGCCTTTGCCGACGCGTTCGATGAAGGCGCGCGCTTCGGCATGGCCGTGGCCCGCCGCCATGCGCAACCACTTCATCGCCAGTTTGAGGTTCTTCGTCACTCCGGCGCCGCGGTAATAGACGTTGCCCAGTTCGTATTGGGCATTGACCTCGCCCAGCAGCGCGGCATGGCGCAGCCAGCGCACCGCGTGGCGCAAATCGCGCTTCGTGCCGTGACCGTGGAGCAGGCAGAAGCCAAGGTTGTACATGGCATAGGCGTCTTCGTGCTGAGTCACCGCCTGCTCGTACCAGCGGAAGGCTTCGCGCAGATTGCGTTCGACGCCCTGGCCGAAGTAGTACATGTCGCCGAGCGCCACCTTGGCGTCGAACAGCGCCGCCGCCTTGCGGTACCAGCGCTGGGCCGCGACGTGATCGACCGCCGTGCCGAGGCCGTGCCGATGGCACTCGCCGAGCATGTAGGCGGCGCGCCGATGCCCCAGTTCGCCGGCCTTGCGGTAGCAGAAGACGGCGTGCGCCAGATCCTGCCCTGGTCCGCGCCGGTGGAAACATTGCTCGCCGGCGGCGAACCAGTAGCGTTCGAGTTCGCTCAGGGCCGACGGCCAGCCGGCCTCGGTCGCGGCGCGCAGCAATTCCTCGCCGCGCTTGACGTCGGCCTCGACGCCGATGCCGTGCAAATGGCAGCGGCCGAGTTCGGCCATGCCGTGCGCATCGCCGGCGGCCGCCGCGGCGCGCCAGAGTCGCACGGCTTCGGCACGGTCTTTGGGCACGCCGCGGCCGAAGAAATAACAGCGCGCCAGCAGGTCTGCTGCCTCGGCAAAGCCCTGTTCCGCCGCCAGCGTCAGCCACGCCACGGCCTGCCCATAATCG
>JACRPB010000344.1 GCA_016214175.1 Rhodocyclales bacterium | reverse complement strand
GACTGCGGGGGTTGGGGGTGGTGCGTCCCGATGGCGTCGAATTGTTAAAAATTCGAGCCGTCCGACGCCCGCACCATCGCCAAATACCTCCGTCATGACAAACGGCAGTTCAGCGGCTGAAGGGTGAAATATCCGGGTTAGCGGATCGCTATGGGCTCACCGCTGCGCAAATGCGGGTGTTGGAATTGCTGACCCAGGGCAAGACCAACCGGCAGATCGCCGAGATGCTGGGCGTGACCGAGGGCACCGTGAAGATCCACGTTTCGGCGATTTTCAAAGCCCTCAACGTCAGCAACCGCTCCCAGGCCCTGCTGGTCGCCAATCGGCAGCGCATTCGAGTATAGGGTCGCCCCGGTAAGGGCCTCGCTACGGCGGCGAGAAGGGCCGCAGGGGCGCGCCGCTCTACCGGGACTGCCGGTCTGCGGCAATCGTCCGCACCGAAAGCAAAGGACTCAGGCTGCGAGGGCGCTTGCCGGCCGTGCCAGTGCCGCCATATTGGCGGCGGGCGCGCTGACGGAGTCGACGGCGAATGAGTCGTCGATGGTGATTTGCAGCAAGTCGAGCACTTGACGCGCGACCGAGCGACAGGCGTTACCCAGCGGACTCGGGAGCCCGCCGGGAATGTTCTTCTGCAGCAGCAGCTTGGTTGCGGAAAGCGTGGCCACCGGTTCGAGAAGCCGATCGCCGTAGGGCGCCAGCAAATCCAGTACGGTCTTGTCGGCAGCTTCCCGCTGCCAGATGTTGGTCGGCCATTGCGTCGGGATGGCATAGGCGCGCGGGAACATCTCAAGATCGCGGACCACCGTGCGAATGTCCTCGTGGGAGTCGCGGAAAGGCAGCAACACCAGATCGGCGACGCTATAAAGCTTGCGGTCCATTTCGGTGCGGTTGCCGCCGCCGTCGATGACGCCCATCCAGGCCTTCAGCGAACGTACCTTGTCCACGACCTTGCCCAGCGCCTCGCGCGTGCGGGCGTCGGCCACCAGGTAGCGCCGGCCGGCAGGATCGAGCGGTTCGCGGTAAGTGTCCGTCAAGACGCAGACCGAGCGCTGGCCGAGCAGGCCCATGCCCTGGCACAACATGTGCGAAAGCGTGGTCTTGCCGGTGCCGCCCTTGTTGCCGATGACGCAGATGATGTCTGCCATGCTGACTCCTTGCCGCAGGTACTGCCGCTACAGTCAAGGATTATTGGCGATAGTGCCGGGCCGGGATGGAAGGAATTGCGAGGAAATCGCGGCGCTATTTGCCTGGCGCGGGGCGATAGAGGTAAAGACGGGTGGCGCGGCGGTCGGCGACGTCGATCGTCTCGGTGGGCGCGACGCCGGGGACGGCAAAGCCGTTGCTGACCAGCAGCGAGCCTTCCGCGGCCTCGGCGCAGGCTTTCTGCCACAGGCGCGACATCGGCGCCGGCGAAAGAAACGCGTAGGTCACGGCAAACAATCCCAGATGCAGCGACCAGAAGTCGCCGTAGCGGATATGCACGTTGCCCAACGGCCAGGAGGCGAGGCGTGCCCAGAGCCAAGGCAGGGGCGCGTGCTCGATGCCGAGGAATTCGCAATCCGGTCGCGCCAGCGCCAGACGTCGCAGCAGGCTGCCGTTGCCGCAGCCGAGATCGATGACATGGCAAGGGTAGGAGGGCAGCAGACCGGCGACGGTATCGGCGGTGAGGGCATTCGACAAGTAGAGCGGGACACGGCTCTTGTCGGTGCGCCAGAAAATCAGCAGCAATGTGACGAAGGCGGCCAGGTACCAGCCCGGATCGAGCGCCAGCGTACTTGCCGCCACGACCAATGGGGCAAAGGCGAGATGGATGGCCCGCCACCATGGTGGCGCCTCCAGCTTGTAGCTCGCCAGGGCCGCGCAAGCCCCTTGGAGCAGCGCCACCGCGAAAGGCGCGGCCCAGAGCTTGGGCCAGACCAGTTGCACGAGTGCGCCGGCGAGGATGCTGCCCAACGCCTGCGCCAGTATGGCGCTGCGCAGGGGCGAAAACTCGGGTGGAGGACTTCTGGACATGGCGGGCAAGTGCCGGTTGGGTTCAACGGCGATTGAAGTCCTGGACGCAGCGGGTGAGATTGGCGGCGGCATCCGTCGTGCCCGTGACGCAGGTGCCTGTCTTTTCGGGCGGCTTGACTTGCGGCGCGTTGCGGCTTGAAATGCCCGCGGCGCGCCTGGGCGCAGACGGCTGGCCACTGCGACGCGCATCGACGGCCTGCGCATTCAGTTGCTGGTTCAAGGCGTCGAGTTTACCTTTCAAGTCATCGGCCCGACTGCGGCAGTCTTCGATCGCCGCCTGATATTCGCCCAGCTTCCGCGCGCCTTCGTCTACCCGCTCTTGCAGCTTGGCGCGCACGTTCAGGCTGTGCCTTTCCTCTTTGTTCAACTGCTTGATTTCTTCCTGCATGTCATCGATGACCAGGTCCTTCGAGTCGATAATCTTCGACAGCAACCCGAACGAAAATACCATCCCCGCGAAGGCGCCGCCGATCAGGGCCAGCAACAGGAAGAGCATGCCGCGCAGGCGGCTCGGTCGGGCTGGCGCCGCCGCGGTTTCCGCGACGACGCTTCGCGCCCGATGGCGGTTGTCGCGGCGGTCTTCCTCGGCATCGGCGGGCGGTTCGATGCGATTCCTGATGTGCTGGAGCAGACCGATGACGCCGTCGAGCGGCTTCAGCACCAGCGCCGCCGCCAGACGGTCGGCCCGACTTTGCAGTCGATCCAGCAACGAAGGGCTACCGCTTTCCTCCGGCGGTTCGCGTTCCTCTCCCCTCATCCTTGCCTCTCCTCTCGGCGTTCGTGGTAACCGGCAGGTCCGTTGCCGCTTACCCTCTCTCCGCTCTTAACGTCAGGCCGTCGCCTAACTTGAAACGCTTGCCCGCAAGGCGCGCCTGTGCGCCGCCGCCTGCTCGATGCTCTTGGTCTTGACGTGGCCGAAGCCGCGGATCCTTTCGGGCAAGGCGGCGAGTTCGATCGCCGCCGGCAGGTTTCGCGGTGTGAGGCTTGCGATGACGTCTGCGATGTCGTGCTCGTATTCGGCAATCAATTGCCGCTCGCGGCGGCGTTCGGGCAGATAGCCGAAAATGTCCCAAACCGTGCCGCGCAGTCTGCGTGCGCGCGCCAGCCATTTGAAGGCGTGGAACATCCAGGCGCCGAATTCGTGCTTGCGGACGCGGCCGTTCACCGGGTCGGGTTTGCTCAGCAGCGGTGGGGCGAGGTGGAAATGCAGGCGGTAGTCGCCGGTGAAAGTTGCGCGCACGCGCTCAAGAAAATCGGTCGCCGTGTAGAGGCGCGCCACCTCGTACTCGTCCTTGACTGCCAGCAGTTTGAAGTAATTACGGGCGACCGCCTCGGTAAGGCCGCTGGAATTCAGCGGCGCTTCGGCGGCGCGCACCTTGTCGACCAGCGACCGATAGCGCGCGGCGTAGGCGGCGTCCTGGTAGGCCGTGAGCGCGGCGACCCGTGTGCCGACGAGGGCGTCGAGCGACGCGGGCGCCGGCGCCGGAGTATCCAGCGCGGCGCTGCCGGCCGGGTCGAGAGCGGTGCGGCGCCCCCAGAAAAAGGCCTTGCGGTTGGTATCGACGGCGGCGCCGTTGAGTTCGATGGCGCGGTCGATGGCGCCGAACGACACCGGTATCAGCCCCAGTTGCCAGGCATAGCCGAGCAGGAACAGGTTGGTGTAGAGGGCGTCGCCCATCAGGCGCGTGGCAAGCGCGGTGGCGTCGATGCCGTGCAAGGCGTCGGCGCCGACCGCCTCGCGCAGAGCCGCGCGCATCTTGTCGAGGGGGAATTGCCAGTCCGGATTGTGCGTAAATTCAGCCGTCGGCGTTGCGGCGAGATTGACGGCGACGCGGGTGCGGCCGGCCTGCATTTTCGCCAGGGCCTCGGGGCTGGCGGTAACCACGGTGTCGCCGCCGATGACGGCGTCGGCCTCGCCGGTCGCCACGCGTACGGCGTGGATCGCTGCCGCGTCGTCGCAGATGCGCACATGGGAGAATACGGCGCCACCTTTTTGCGCCAAGCCGGTGATGTCGAGGACGGTGACGCCCTTGCCGTCGATGTGCGCGGCCATGCCGATCAGCGCGCCCAGCGTGACGACGCCGGTGCCGCCGACACCGGTGATCAGGATGCCGAAGGGCTGGGCGGTCGACGCGAGTTGCGGTTCGGGCAGCGCCGCGGCGTCGGGATCGGCGGCCGCGAGTGCGACGCCGGGGCGCAACTGGCCGCCTTCGATGGTGACGAACGAGGGGCAAAAGCCATCGAGGCAGGAGAAGTCCTTGTTGCAGGCTGACTGGTCGATGGCGCGCTTGCGTCCGAACTCGGTTTCGACCGGCACCACGGCGAGGCAGTTGGACGCCGTGCCGCAATCGCCGCAGCCTTCGCAGACATGTTCGTTGATGAAGACGCGCCGCGGCGGATCGACCATCTTGCCGCGCTTGCGGCGGCGGCGCTTTTCGGCGGCGCAGGTCTGGTCGTAGATGATGGCCGAGGTGCCGGCGATTTCACGGAATTCGCGCTGGGTGGCGTCGAGATGCTCGCGATGACGCATGTCGACGCCTGTCGGCAGGTCGCCGGCCTCGTATCCGCGCGCGGTGCCGTCGGTGACGACGACGATGCGCCGCACGCCCTCGGCCTGTAGTTGGCGCGCGACCTGGGGGACGGTCAGCATGCCGTCCACCGGCTGGCCGCCGGTCATGGCCACGGCGTCGTTGTAGAGGATCTTGTAGGTGACGTTGACGCCGGCGGCGACAGCGGCGCGGATCGCCAGCAGACCCGAATGGAAATACGTGCCGTCGCCGAGATTGACGAAAACGTGCTTCTCTTCCGTGAACGGAGCCTGCCCGAGCCAGGCGGCCCCTTCGCCGCCCATGTGCGAGAAGGTAGCGGTATTGCGGTCCATCCAGGTGACCATGAAGTGGCAGCCGATCCCCGCCAGTGCGCGCGAGCCTTCCGGCACGCGCGTCGAGGTGTTGTGCGGGCAGCCGGGACAGAAGTAGGGAATGCGCGCAATCGGGATGACGGGATTGGCTGCGGCGCGCTCCTTCGCCTCGATCACGGCCAGGCGTTCGCGGATGCGCGGCGAGGTGAAGAAGCGATCGATGCGCGCGGCGACGACCTTGGCGATGACGGCCGGCGTCAGTTCGCCCGCCGCCGGCAGTTGCCAATTGCCGTAGGGCAGCGCCCATTCGCCCTTCTCGTCGAACTTGCCGATGACGCGCGGCCGCACGTCTTCGCGCCAGTTGTAGAGTTCTTCCTTGAGCTGGTATTCGATGAGCTGGCGCTTTTCCTCGACCACCAGGATCTCGTCGAGACCCTCGGCGAAATGGCGCACGCCGTCGGACTCCAGCGGCCAGACCATGCCGATCTTGTAGAGGCGGATGCCGATTTCCGCCGCCAGGGCGTCGTCGATGCCGAGATCGTCGAAAGCCTGGCGCACGTCGAGATAGCTCTTGCCGCAGGTGATGATGCCGAGGCGCGGATTGGGCGAGTCGATGACGATGCGGTTGAGGCCGTTGGCGCGGCAGTAGGCGAGCGCCGCATACAGCTTGTGGTTGAGCAGCCGCGCCTCTTGCACCAGGCGGTCGTCGGGCCAGCGGATGTTGAGGCCGTCGGGCGGCAGCTCGTAATCGGCGGGGATGACAATCTGCACGCGGTCCGGCGCCACGTCGACCGAAGCCGACGATTCCACGGTGTCGGCGACGGCCTTGAAACCGACCCAGCAGCCGGAATAACGCGACAGCGCCCAGCCGTGCAGGCCGAGGTCGAGGTAGTCCTGGACGCCGGCAGGCGCCAGCACCGGCATCATCGCCGCCTTGAAGGCGTGCTCGGACTGATGGGCGACCGTGGAGGAGCGCGCGGCGTGGTCGTCGCCGGCGATCGCGAGGACGCCGCCGTACTGCGAAGTGCCGGCCGAGTTGGCGTGCTTGAAGACGTCGCCGCAGCGGTCGACGCCGGGTCCCTTGCCGTACCAGAGCCCGAAGACGCCGTCATACTTGGCGCCGTTGAACAGATTGACCTGCTGCGTGCCCCAAAGAGCGGTTGCCGCCAGATCTTCGTTGACGCCGGGCTGGAAGACGATGTGGTGCTGCTTGAGGTGTGCCTGGGCCTTCCATAGGGCCTGGTCGAGGCCGCCGAGCGGCGAGCCGCGATAGCCCGAAATGTAGCCCGCCGTATTGAGTCCGGCGGCGAGGTCGCGGTCGCGTTGCAGCATGGGCAGGCGCGCGAGGGCTTGAATGCCGGTGAGGAAGACGCGGCCGGTGTCGACCGTATATCTGTCGTCGAGGGTGATCTGGCGCAGGGGCGCATTCATGGCGGTTCTCCTGTGATCGGCTTCGAGCCTTGTGGGCACGCGCCGGTTGACCTGCCGCCGGTAAGCGGCAGCGCCATTGTACGCGCCGGGCCGGCGGCGCATTGCTGCGCCGCGTCAGTCGGGCAGGATCTTGCCGGGGTTGAGCAGGTCGTCGGGGTCGAGCGCGCGCTTGATGGCGCGCATGACGTCGAGGGCGGCGTCGCCGTGCTCGATGGCGAGGTACTTGCGCTTGCCGATGCCGACGCCGTGTTCGCCGGTGCACGTGCCTTCCATGCGGATGGCGCGCTCGACGAGACGGTTGGAGAAGTCGCGCGCACGCTCGTTTTCGTCTCTGTCGTCGGGGTCGGCGAGCAGCAGGAGGTGAAAATTGCCGTCGCCGACATGGCCGACCAGCGGTGCCGTAAGCCGACTCGCCTCGAGGTCGGCGTAGGTTTCCGCGATACAGTCGGCGAGCCGCGAGATCGGCACGCAGACGTCGGTGGTCAGCGAACGCGCGCCGGGCTTGAGTCCGAGGCAGGCGTAGTAGGCATCGTGGCGCGCCTGCCACAGCCGCGTGCGATCTTCCGGCCGCGCCGTCCACTCGAAGTCCATGCCGTGGTTGGCGGCGGCGATGTCCTGCACCGTCTTTGCCTGCTCTTCGACGCCGGCCGGTGAGCCGTGAAACTCGAAGAACAGCGTCGGCGCCTCGCGCAACGCAAGCTTGCTGTGGCGATTGATGGCGGTTAGCGCCAGCGCGTCGAGCAGTTCGATGCGCGCCACCGGTACGCCGAGCTGAATGGTCTGTATTACGGTATCCACTGCGGCACCGACGGTCGGAAAGGCGCACACCGCCGACGAGATCGCCTCGGGCAGCGGGTAAAGCCGCACGGTGAGTTCGGTAATGATGCCCAACGTGCCTTCGGAGCCGATCAGCAGGCGCGTCAGGTCGTAGCCGGCCGACGACTTGCGCGCGCGGCTGCCGGTCTTGACGATGCGGCCGTCGGCGAGAACCGCGGTCATGCCGAGTACGTTCTCGCGCATGGTGCCGTAGCGCACGGCGTTGGTGCCGGAAGCCCGCGTCGCTGCCATGCCGCCGAGGCTGGCGTCGGCGCCGGGGTCGATCGGGAAAAACAACCCCGTGTCGCGCAACGCCCCGTTCAAGGCCTTGCGCGTAACCCCGGCCTGCACCGTCGCATCGAGGTCTTCGGCGCGCACGGCGACGACGCGGTTCATGCCGGAAAGGTCGACGCAAATGCCGCCGCGAAGCGCGTGCAGATGACCCTCCAGCGAGGTGCCGGTGCCGTAGGCGATCACCGGAACCTTGTGCGCATGGCAAAGTCGGACGACCATGGCCACTTCTTCCGTGCTTTGCGCGAAGACTACGGCATCGGGTGGGACGGGTGCATAGCAGGATTCGTCCTTGCCGTGATGCAGACACACGGCGGCGGCGGTCGAAAAGCGCTGGCCGAAGTACTTTTCGAATTCGGTGCCGAGCGCGGTAGGTAAACGGCCGGTGGGAGCGTTCATGCGCAGATGCAGATTCGAGGACGGGACTGGATCGCAATTCTACGCTTCGCGTGGATTGCAGCGAAGCGTCGAGACAAAGCGCAGGCAGGCAAGGTCCCCGGCGGGAAAGAGAAGGCCCGATTTTTGCAGCATTGCGGCATTGACAAGAATTCCAGGGACCCTCATAATGCGCCGTTTCTCTGGAGGGGTTCCCGAGCGGTCAAAGGGATCAGACTGTAAATCTGACGGCTCTGCCTTCGAAGGTTCGAATCCTGCCCCCTCCACCAGGATTAAGCAGAGTTGGCCCGCAAGGGTGGTGGCAGAGGCGATTGGGAACAGAGCGGGTGTAGCTCAGTTGGTAGAGCACTTGCCTTCCAAGCAAGATGTCGCGAGTTCGAACCTCGTCGCCCGCTCCAGCAGCTTTGTGGAACCTTGGCAAAGAGTTTTTGCCCATGTAGCTCAGTGGCAGAGCACTCCCTTGGTAAGGGAGAGGTCG
>JACRPB010000343.1 GCA_016214175.1 Rhodocyclales bacterium | reverse complement strand
TGCCTCACCGACATGCGCTTGCCCGACGGCGAAGGGCTCGAACTGGTGCGCCTTATCGGCGAGACGCGTCCGGAGCTGCCGGTGGCCGTCATCACGGCGCACGGCAGCATGGAGAACGCCGTCTGCGCGCTCAAGGCGGGCGCTTTCGACTATCTGTCCAAGCCGGTCTCGCTGGAGCAGTTGCGCGCGCTGATCCGTTCGGCGATCGACCTGCCCAATCGCGGCGAAGGCGCAGCCCACGGCGTCGAGCAGACCCTGCTCGGCGACTCGGCCGCCTTGCAGCAAGTGCGCGGGATGATCGAACGGGTCGCGCGCAGTCAAGCGCCAGTCTACATTTCAGGCGAATCGGGCAGCGGCAAGGAACTCGCCGCGCGCCTGATACACCAGCAAGGCGCGCGTGCGGCCGGCGCCTTCGTCGGCGTCAACTGCGGCGCGATTCCGGAAACCCTGATGGAGAGCGAGTTCTTCGGCTACCGCAAGGGCGCGTTCACCGGCGCCGAGGCCGAGCGCGACGGCTTCTTCCAGGCCGCCGACGGCGGCACGCTGTTTCTCGACGAAGTCGCCGACCTGCCGTTGCCGATGCAGGTCAAGCTGCTGCGTGCGATCCAGGAGAAGCGGGTGCGCAAGGTCGGCGCCACTGCCGAAGAGGCCGTCGATGCGCGCATCATCTGCGCCACCCATCAGGACTTGAAGGCGCTGGTGGAGCAGGGACGCTTCCGCCAGGATCTCTTCTATCGCCTCAACGTCATCGAAATCCGCATGCCCAACCTGCGCGAATGCAGCGAGGACATTCCGCTGCTGGCCGGCAGCATCGTTGCGCGCCTTGCGGCGGCGGCGGGACGGATGAAGCCGCAACTCGATGCGGCCGCCGTCAAGGCCTTGCAGGGGTATACGTTCCCCGGCAACGTGCGCGAGCTGGAAAACATCCTGGAGCGGGCGCTGGCCCTGCTCATCGGCGACACCGTCTGCGTCGCCGATCTGCAACTGGCGCCGTGTGCGCAAACGCTCGAATTGCCGCAGCCCGGGCAGTTGCCCTTGCAGGATTATCTCGACCATGCCGAGCGTCAGGCAATTCTCGACGCCCTGCAGAAGACGCGCTTCAACCGCACCGCAGCGGCGCGTCTGCTCGGCGTGACATTCCGTTCACTGCGCTACCGCATGGACCGGCTGGGACTCAACGATTGAAGCCGCGCCTGGCGCACGCCCTCGACGACGATGGCCTGCTGGGCGGCGCCGCATACATTCCCTCGCCGAACTGCGACGACCGGCCGGCCGGGTGCGCCGTCGAACTCGTCGTCGTGCACGCCATCAGCCTGCCGCCCGACGAGTTCGGCGGCGACGGCGTCGAACGCCTGTTTACCAATCGGCTCGATCCGCAGCAGCATCCGTATTACGCGCAGATTCACCAACTGCGCGTCTCGGCGCATTTCTTCGTCAGGCGCGACGGCCGCGTCGTGCAGTTCGTTCCGTGCACCAAGCGCGCCTGGCATGCCGGGGCGTCGTCCTGGCAGGGGCGCGCACGCTGCAACGACTTCTCGATCGGCATCGAGCTCGAAGGCTGCGATACGCGGCCGTTTGCAGCGATCCAGTATGCGCGACTGGCGCACCTGATCGGCGCCGTCGCCAGGCGCCATGGCCCCTGCGCGGTGGTCGGCCATGCCGACGTCGCACCCGGACGCAAGACGGATCCAGGACCCTGTTTCGATTGGCCGCGCCTGCATGCGCTGCTGGCGAAGAAATCGCTGCGCTGAGTGGCGAGCCCGCAACGTTTGCTGCGCGACGTGCCACTGGCATCAAAAAACTCTTGCGCTTTCAAGAACCCACCACTACAATTAGTCGCGAAGTGTGGTTCGCATACTATATCTAGTAGGTCGAGGGATTCTACCGAGTGACGAAGATAAGCGCGATGCACCGTCCGCGATGCGGAAAGAGCCGAAGCAAATGAAGGCGACGCCCACCGTCGGCCGGCATCGGTTTCCGCCGCTGCATCACTCGTCACCGCTGCATTCGTTCCTCCGCTTTTCCCCGCTTTCATTTCCTGTCGCGCCAGTCTCCCCGGGAGTTTTCCGTGCCGGGTCGAGCCGTTCCTGCGGCGACATGCAATCCGAATCTACCAAGCGCAGTGCCATTGGAGACGAACTCCGGCCGCCGCTATTGAGCGGCGATATGGACGGAGAATCGTGAGGAATTCACCGCTTTCAATTCTTGAGGGCGATGGATAATCCGTGCTAGCCCAGACGGGTTGCAGTAACTGATGTTTCCTTTCCTGTTATCTTGCTCTAAGGAGGTTCGACATGGCTGAAGAGAAGAAAGCCAAGAAACCCGCGGCGAAGAAGCCTGCCGCTAAGAAGGCCGCTCCGGCGAAGAAGCCTGCTGCAAAGAAGGCTGCTCCGGCGAAGAAGCCCGCTGCCAAGAAAGCTGCTCCGGCAAAGAAGGCTGCTCCGGCGAAGAAGCCCGCTGCCAAGAAGGCCGCTCCGGCGAAGAAGCCCGCTGCCAAGAAGGCCGCTCCGGCGAAGAAGGCTGCGGCTCCGAAGAAGGCCGCTGCTCCGAAGAAGGCTGCTGCGAAGAAGCCCGCTGCCAAGAAGGCTGCTCCGGCGAAGAAGGCCGCTGCTCCGAAGAAGGCTGCTGCAAAGAAGCCCGCTGCCAAGAAGGCCGCTCCGGCGAAGAAGGCTGCTGCTCCGAAGAAGGCTGCTGCGAAGAAGCCCGCTGCCAAGAAGGCCGCCCCGGCGAAGAAGCCTGCTGCCAAGGCCGCTCCGAAGAAGGCTGCTGCGAAGCCTGCCCCGGCGAAGAAGCCTGCTGCGAAGAAGGCCGCTGCGAAGCCTGCCGCTGCCCCTGCGCCGGCTGCTCCTTCGACCGCCGCTGCCCCGGGACTCAAGTCTTCCCTGAATCCCGCTGCCGCTTGGCCTTTTCCGACGGGCTCGCGTCCGTCCTGATCGGCTGCTGTCGGACTCGACCGGGCAGGCTAGTTCTGCCCGTTCGAACGCTTCACAGGCATGGCGATACCCTCACCGGTTCCTCGCCATGCCTTTTCATTTCCGCCCTCTGAGAAACGCGTCGATGCGGTCGATGCCGCGGGCGAGCTTTTCCTGCGTTACCGTATAGGCGAAACGCATGTGCCGCTCCGGCGCGTTGGCGCCGAAATCGAGCCCCGGCGTTGCCGCCACGCCCGCCGCGTCGATGAGGTCGAGCGCGAAGCGGAAGCTGTCTGGCGCCAGCGTCGCCAGTCCGGCATAGATGTAGAAAGCGCCTTGCGGTTCGACGGTGATGTCGAAGCCCAAGTCCCGCAGGCCCCCCAGCAGCAGGTCGCGGCGCGCGCGGAATTCGCCGCGCCGTTCTTCCAGTATGGCGATCGTCTCCGGCCGAAACGCCGCCAGCGCGGCGTGCTGGGCCGGTGCCGATGCGGAAATGTAGAGGTTCTGCGCCAGCTTCTCGATGTCGCGCACGCAGGCTTCCGGCACGACCATCCAGCCGAGGCGCCAACCGGTCATGCCGAAATATTTGGAGAAGCTGTTGATGACGAAGACGTCGTCGGCGACGGCGAGCGCCGTCGGTGCGTCGAGGCCGTAGGTGAGGCCGTGGTAGATCTCGTCCACGATCAGGGTGCCGCCGCGCGTCTGCACCGTTTGCCACAGCGACGCGAGGCGAGGCAGGTCGAGCAGCGTGCCGGTCGGATTGGACGGCGAAGCCACCAGCAAGGCGCGCGACTGCGGCGTCCAGTGCGCCGCCACTTGTGCCGCAGTCGGCTGGTAGCCGGAGGCCGCATCGACGGCGATCGCGCGCGTCTTGCCCTCGAACAGGCGCACGAAGTGGCGGTTGCAGGGATAGCCGGGATCGGCCAGCAGCAATTCCCGGCCCGGATCGATCAGCCCCCCGAGCGCCAACAGCAGTGCGGCGGAGGCGCCGCTGGTGACGACGATGCGCCGGGGCGACACGTCGATACCATAGCGTTCGCCGTAGAACGCGGCGATGGCTTCGCGCAGCGCAGGCAGCCCGAGGGCATGGGTGTAGAACACGTTGCCGCCAGCGATGAAGCGTTGTGCCGCCTCGATCACCGGCGCCGGCGTCGGGAAGTCGGGTTCGCCGACTTCCATATGGACGACGTCGCTGCCGCCGGCTTCGAGCGCCTGGGCGCGGGCCATCAAGTCCATGACGTGGAAGGGCTCGATCTGAGCCATGCGGGCGGCGGCTTGGTACATGCGGGTACTCCGGAATGCGAACGGCCACCCTGGCGAGCGGCCGTCCGATTCTAGCGCCTGGCTGCGCTCAGTCGACGAGCGCCAGTTCGAACAGGGCGCGCTTCAGGGCCAACTGTTTGGGCAGTTTCTCGCCCATCTTGTCGAACCACTCCTTGTGCAAGGCCAGTTCCTGCTTCCAGGCCTCGGCATCGACCTGAGTCAGGGCTTCGAATTCGCTCTGCGAAATTTCGGTTCCGCTCCAGTCGATGTCCTCGAAGCGCGGCATCCAGCCGAGCGCGGTCTCGCGTGCCGGGACGCGGCCCTTGACGCGGTCGATGATCCACTTCAGCACGCGCATGTTGTCGCCGAAGCCGGGCCACATGAACTCGCCCTGCGCGTTCATGCGGAACCAGTTGACGCAGAATATCTTCGGCGCCTGCGCGACGACGTGGCCCATGTTCAGCCAGTGGTTGAAGTAGTCGCCCATGTGATAGCCGCAGAACGGCAGCATGGCGAAGGGATCGCGGCGCACCACGCCCTGCGCGCCGAAGGCGGCGGCGGTGGTTTCCGAGCCGAGGGTCGCCGCCATATAGACGCCGAAATTCCAGTTGAATGCCTCATAGACCAGCGGCACCGTGGTGGCGCGGCGGCCGCCGAAAATGAAAGCGGAAATCGGCACGCCGGCCGGGTCCTCCCAGGCCGGATCGATCGACGGGCATTGCCCGGCCGGGGCGGTAAAGCGCGAGTTGGGGTGCGCCGCCTTGCGCCCCGCCTTGCCGTCGGCGGGCGTCCAGTCCTTGCCCTGCCAGTCGATCAAGTGCGAAGGCAGCTCCTTGGTCAGGCCTTCCCACCAGACGTCGCCGTCGTCGGTGAGCGCTACGTTGGTGAAGATGACGTTTTCCTTGAGCGTCGCCAGGGCGTTGTAGTTGGTCTTCGCGGAAGTGCCGGGGGCGACGCCGAAAAAGCCGGCCTCGGGATTGATGGCGTAGAACCGGCCGTCCCGGCCGGGCTTGATCCAGGCGATGTCGTCGCCGACGGTGCTGATCTTCCAGCCGTTGAAATTCTGCGGCGGAATCAGCATCGCGAAATTGGTCTTGCCGCAGGCGGAGGGGAAGGCGGCCGCGACGTAGCTCTTTTCGCCTTGCGGTGACTCGACGCCGAGGATCAGCATGTGCTCGGCCAGCCAGCCCTCGTCGCGCGCCATGGTCGAGGCGATGCGCAGGGCGAAGCACTTCTTGCCGAGCAGCGCGTTGCCGCCGTAGCCGGAACCGTAGGACCAGATTTCGCGCGTCGCGGGAAAATGCACGATGTATTTGGTCGTCGGATTGCAGGGCCACTTCGCGTCCCGCTGGCCCGGCTGCAGCGGCGCGCCGACGCTGTGCAAGCAGGGCACGAACTCGCCGTCGCTGCCGAGCACGTCGTATACCGCGCGGCCCATGCGCGTCATGATGCGCATGTTGGCGACGACATAGGGACTGTCGGAAATCTCGACGCCGATGTGGGCGATCGGCGAACCGAGCGGGCCCATCGAAAACGGAATCACGTACATGGTGCGGCCGCGCATGCTGCCTTTGAACAGGCCGGTCAAGGTTGCGCGCATCTGCGCCGGAGCTTCCCAATTGTTGGTCGGGCCGGCGTCTTCCTGCTTCTCGGAACAGATGTAGGTGCGGTCCTCGACGCGCGCGACGTCCGAAGGATCGGAGCAGGCGAGGAAGGAATTCGGGCGCTTGGCGGGATTGAGCCGGATCAAGGTGCCGGCGGCGACCATGGCGTTGCAAAGATGGTCGTACTCGTCCTGGGAGCCGTCCGCCCAGACGATGCGATCGGGTTCGGCGAGCGCCGCAATTTCCGCGACCCAGGCCTTGAGCCGAGTGTGCTTGACGTAATCGGGGGCTGCGACGGGGATGGTCATCACGGAATCTCCAACAAGGCGGAAGCGGCCCCACGCGGTTTTCCGCCGCTGAAGTGAATTGTGCCACAATCGTCCGCTCTGCCCGACCCCATCAAACGGAGGAGCACACCATGGACGAGAGGACCCGTCAGGCCGCACTGGATTACCATCTTCTGCCGCGGCCCGGGAAAATCGCCGTCACGCCGACCAAGGCGCTGACCAACCAGTCCGATCTCTCGCTTGCCTACTCTCCCGGTGTGGCTGCGGCCTGCGACGAAATCGTGCGCGATCCGGCGACCGCGTCCTTGTACACCTCGCGCGGCAATCTCGTTGCCGTCATCACCAACGGCACGGCGGTGCTGGGCCTGGGCAACATCGGGCCGCTCGCCGGCAAGCCGGTGATGGAAGGCAAGGGCGTGCTGTTCAAGAAATTCGCCGGCATCGACGTCTTCGACATCGAGGTCAACGAACTCGATCCGGAAAAGCTCGTCGACATCATCGCTTCGCTGGAGCCGACCTTCGGCGGCATCAACCTCGAAGACATCAAGGCGCCCGAATGCTTCTACGTCGAAGCCAAGCTGCGCGAGCGCATGAAGATTCCGGTCTTCCACGACGACCAGCACGGCACCGCCATCATCACCGCCGCCGCGGTGCTGAACGGCATGCGCGTCGCCGGCAAGGACATCGCCAAGGTCAAGCTCGTCTGTTCCGGCGCCGGCGCCGCCGCCATCGCCTGCCTCGATCTGCTGGTCAGCGTCGGCCTCGATCGCAAGAACGTCTATGCCGTCGACAGCAAGGGCGTCGTCCATAGCGGTCGCGAAGGCCTCGACGCCTCGAAGGCGCGCTACGCACAGGCTACCGAGGCGCGCACGCTGGCCGACATCATGCCCGGCGCCGACATCTTTCTCGGCCTGTCGACCAAGGGTGTGCTGAAGCCGGACATGGTGAAAACCATGGCGCCGACGCCGCTGATTCTGGCGATGGCGAATCCCGATCCCGAAATCCTGCCCGAGGACGCCAAGGCAGTGCGGCCCGACGCCATCATCGGCACCGGCCGCTCCGACTATCCGAACCAGGTCAACAACGTTCTCTGCTTTCCGTTCATTTTCCGCGGCGCGCTCGACGTCGGCGCCACCACCATCAACGAAGCGATGAAAATCGCCGCGGTCAAGGCCATCGCCGAACTCGCCCACGCCGAACAGTCGGAAGTCGTCACGGCCGCCTACGGCAAGGAGGAACTCGCCTTCGGTCCCGACTACCTGATTCCCAAGCCCTTCGATCCGCGCCTGATCCTGAAGATCTCGCCGGCGGTGGCGAAGGCGGCGATGGATTCCGGCGTCGCGACGCGTCCGCTGCCGGACCTCGACGCTTATCGCGAGCATCTGATGGAGTTCGTCTATCACACCGGCCTCTTGATGCGTCCGGTGTTCGCGGCGGCGAAGAAGTCGCCGGCGCGCATCCTCTTCTGCGAAGGCGAGGAAGAGCGCGTGCTGCGCGCCGTGCAGACGGTGGTCGACGAAGGCCTGGCGCGGCCGATCCTGATCGGACGCCCCAACGTGGTGGAGACGCGCATCGAGCGTTACGGCCTGCACATCCGGCCCGGCGCGCACTTCGATCTCGTCAATCCGGATTCCGATTCGCGCTACAAGGAGCTCTGGCAGGAGTACTACGGCCTCACCGGCCGCAAGGGCGTCGGCGTCGAGCAAGCCAAGCGCGACGTGCATCGGCGCACCACCCTGATCGGCGCGCTGCTGCTGCGCCGCGGCGATGCCGACGGCATGCTGTGCGGCACCTATGGGCGCCACTCGCAGCATCTGCGCCACATCGCCGACGTCATCGGCCGCCGCCCCGGCATCGACCACTTCTACGCCATGAACATGCTGCTGCTGCCCAATCGCAGCCTGTTCATCGGCGACACCTACGTCAATTATGACCCGACCGCCGAACAACTCGCCGAGATGACCCTGCTCGCCGCCGAAGAAGTCCGCCGCTTCAGCCTGGTGCCGAAGGTGGCGCTGCTATCTCATTCCAGCTTCGGCACCGACGACACGCCGACGGCCGCCAAGATGCGGCACACGCTCGAAATCCTGCGCGAACGGGCGCCGGCGCTCGAAGTGGAAGGCGAAATGCACGGCGATGCCGCGCTTTCCGAGGACATCCGCCAGCGCGTATTTCCCAATTCGCGGCTGAAGGGGCCGGCCAATCTGCTGATCATGCCGACGCTGGACGCCGCCAATATCGCCTTCAATCTCCTGAAGACCGCGGCCGGCGACGGTCTCACCGTGGGACCGATGCTGCTCGGCGCGGCAAGGCCCGTGCATATCCTGACACCGACGGCGACGGTGCGGCGCATCGTCAATGTCACGGCGCTGCTGTCGGTCGAGGCCTCCCAGGCGAGGCCGAGCGCTTGACGAAGACCGCTCTGATCCTGTCCGGCGGCGGCGCTCGCGCCGGCTACCAGGTGGGCGTGCTGAAGGCGGTGAAGGAGATGCTGCCGGATGCGAAGGTCAATCCCTTTCCTATTCTTTGCGGCACCTCGGCCGGCGCGCTCAATGCCGCGACCCTGGCCGTCTGGGCCGAGGATTTCGGCGCCGGCATCGATCATCTCGATCGGATCTGGTCGAACTTCCACGCCGGCGACGTCTATCGCGCCGATCCCCTGGGCATCGCCGTCGCCGGCGCGCGCTGGCTGTCGGCGCTGGCGTTGGGCTGGTTGACGCACAAGAGCCCGCGCTCGCTGCTCGATAATTCGCCTTTGCGGTTCATGCTGGAGAACAGTCTCGACTTCTCGCGCATCGATCGCGCCATCGCCCAGCGTGCGCTGCATTCGATCAGCATTACCTGCTCCGGCTACGGCTCCGGCCAGTGCGTGAGCTTCTTCCAGGGGCGCGCCGACCTCGAACCCTGGAAGCGCAGCCAGCGCTTCGGCGCCCACGTCAAGCTCAACGTCGACCATCTGCTGGCCTCCTCGGCGATCCCTTTCATCTTCCCGGCGGTCAAGGTGCATCGCGAGTGGTTCGGCGACGGCTCGATGCGCCATTTGGCGCCGATCTCGCCGGCCATCCACCTCGGCGCCGACCGCATCCTGGTCATCGGCGCCGGCCGCATGAAGGAGGAGAAGGAACGTCCGCAGGACGAGCGCTATCCGTCCCTGGCGCAGATCGCCGGCCACGCCATGTCGAGCATTTTCCTCGACAGCCTTTCGGTCGATCTCGAACGCATGATCCGCATCAACAAGACGCTGGCGTCGATTCCGGCCGAGATCCGGAAGGAGCGGGGCATCGCGCTGCGACCGATAGATGTGCTGGTGATCGCGCCATCGCAGCGCCTCGACCATCTCGCGGCCGCCCATGCCGGGGAACTACCGCGGCCGGTGCGCGCGTTGCTGCGCGGCATCGGCGCCATGAACAAGAACGGCGGCGCCTTGACGAGCTACCTGTTGTTCGAGCAACCCTATACCCAGGCGCTGATCGCGCTCGGCTACGAGGACACGATGACCCGGCGCGACGAGGTGGCGGCTTTCCTCGGCATTACATGAGATTGTCGTCATACCCTATTAATTTTGCGGGGAATCTGTCGTTAGCATTGATTGCATAGTTCTTGGCCGGTGGTACACTGCACCGGTTGCTCAGGGGGGATTTGATGAAGCGAGCCTGGATTGTCTTGCTTGCCGTGGTGGGTATGTCGTTTGGAATAGTCGGCGCCGACGCGCAGGCTGCCGACGCCAAGAAGAAGTCGGTCGCCGCGAACAAGAGGCCCGTCGTCGCGAAGAAACACGTGCCGAGGCACGGGCTGAAATACGCACGCAAGGCCGCATCCCTCGAAGACGCCAAGGGTCTGCTCGTCCAGTCGTCGTCCGCCCTGGTCCAGGACCCGATCACGGGCGCCGTGCTGTTCGAGAAGAATCCCGGCGCCGTCGTGCCCATCGCGTCCATCACCAAGCTGATGACGGCCATGGTGGTGCTCGACGCCCAGCCCAGCCTGAGCGAAGTGCTGGCCGTCGGCGACGAAGACGTCGACGTGCTCAAGGGCACCCACTCGCGCCTGCGCGTCGGCACGCGTCTCACGCGCGAAGAAATGCTCAACTTGGCCCTGATGTCGTCGGAGAACCGTGCCGCCGCCGCCTTGTCGCGCCACTATCCCGGCGGCCGCGAGGCCTTCGTCGCCGCCATGAACCGCAAGGCGGATGCCCTGGGGCTCGCCGACACCCAGTTTGCCGATCCGACCGGGCTCACCGCCTCCAACGTGTCGAGTGCCCGCGATCTCGTGAAAATGGTCGGCGCCGCCTACGAATATCCGCTCATCCGCGAGTTTTCCACCGCCACGCAGCGCGAAGTCCGCGTCGCCGGGCGGCCGCAGATGTTCCGCAACACCAACAGCCTGGTCAAGAGCCCGAGTTGGGAAATCGGCCTGTCCAAGACCGGCTACATCAACGAAGCCGGCAAGTGCCTGGTCATGCACACTTGGATCGCAAGCAAGCCGACCATCATCGTGCTGCTCGATTCCTGGGGCAAGATGACCCGCATCGGCGACGCCAACCGCATCAAGCGCTGGGTCGAAAGCGCCGGTCTGGCGTCGCGCCCGACCGCCGGCTGACCATTTTCCGGACACCGGACAGCGGGGGCTGCGGCCCCCGTTTTCTATCTGGCGGGCTTGACGTAGCCGATGGCGAGAGAAATCGCGTCGGCGGTTTCGCGCACCAGCGTCGCCCAGTCCGGGTTGTGGCGTTCGGCCGGCGCCGAGACGGAAAGGCCCGCCACCAACTCGCCGGTGTCGTCGCGCACCGGCGCGGCGATGCAGCGCAGCCCCTGCTCGATTTCCTCGTTGTCGAAGGCGACGCCGTGGCGGCGCACGCGTTCGAGTTCCTTTTCCAGCGCCGACAGCGTCGTGATCGAAGTCGGCGTAAAGCCGGGCAGGCCGGTGCGTTTGGCGTATTCCTTGAGTTTCAGCGGACCGTCCTCCAGCAGGTAGAGCTTGCCGACCGAAGTCACATGCAGCGGCGCGCGCGCGCCCACCAGGTGCACCACGCGCACCGAGGAGCGGCCGCTCGAGGTGCGCTCGACATAGACGATTTCGTCGCCCTGGCGCACGCCGAGGTTGATGCTCTCGCCGGTGCGCAGGTGCAGTTGTTGCATCAGCGGCATCGCCGAATCGCGGATGTTGATGCGCGACTTGACGACGTTGCCTAGCTCCAGCAGACGGATGCCGAGGCGATAAGTGCCGGGTTCGGCGCGCTCGACGAAGCCGCTGACCGACATGGCGCCGAGAATGCGGTGCGCGGTCGAAGGATGCAGGCCGGTTTCCATCGCCAGTTGCTTGAGGCTGACCGGGTCGTGGTAATAGGAAAGCACGTCGAGCAGCTTCATCATGCGGTCGATGACCTGGATCGGGCTCTTGACGTCGTTTGCGGGCGCGGAAGCTTTGGTGGTTTTCATGGCGATAAGATAACATGCCGCATCGTGAAATGTCCGCGTCGAATGAGGATCTTGCCAGCATGCGCGTCGCCCTGTTCGTGACCTGTCTCGTGGACCTGATGCGCCCGCGCATCGGCTTCGCCACTCTCAAGCTCCTGGCCGCGGCCGGCTGCGACGTCGTCGTGCCGGAGGGCCAGACCTGCTGCGGCCAGCCGGCCTACAACGCCGGCGACCGGCCGGCCGCGATCGACCTGGCGAAAAAGGTCATCGCCGAATTCGCAGGCTACGACTATGTCGTGGCGCCGTCCGGCTCCTGCGCCGACCACATCCGCAACAAATATCCGGAACTGCTGGCCGGCGACCCCGACTGGCAGGCCCGCGCCGCGGCGCTTGCCGGCTGCGTATACGAACTGACCGACTTTCTCGTCAACGTTGCCAAGCTGGAACGGGTGCCGGGGAACTTCGCCGGCAGCGTCACCTACCACGATTCCTGCTCCGGCCTGCGCGGGCTGGGGATCAAAGACCAGCCGCGCGCGCTGCTGGCGAAGCTGCCGCAAGTCGAGTTGCGGGAAATGACCGGCGCCGAGGAATGCTGCGGCTTCGGCGGCACGTTCTCCGTCAAGTTCGGCGACATCTCGGCGGCGATCGCCGAAAAGAAATGCCGCCATCTGTGCGCCGCCGGCGCCGACGCCGTGGTCGGCGGCGATCTCGGCTGCCTGCTCAACATCGAAGGCAAGCTGCGGCGCCTGGGCGACGAGACGACGCAGGTGCTGCACGTCGCCGAAGTCCTGGCGGGAGAGCTGTAGACATGGAAATCCGCTCCATGCACTTCAAGGCCAAGGCCAGCGCGCAACTGGCGAATCCCGGCTTGCAGGCCAAGATGCAGAAGGCGCGGCGCACCTTCGTCGACAATCGCGCCAAAGCCTTGCGCGAACTCGACGACGTCGAGGCGACGCGGGCCGCGGCGCGCGACGTGCGCGACCGCGTGCTGCGCGACCTCGACCTCTGGCTCGAACGCTTCGAAACCGCGGCCACGCAACGCGGCGCCACCGTGCTCTGGGCCAAGGACGGCGACGAGATCTGCCGCCACATCGCCGCCATCGCCGCGCGCCACGGCGTGCAGAAGGCCATCAAGTCGAAATCCATGCTGTCGGAGGAGGCCGGCCTCAACCAGGCGCTGGCGGCCTGCGGCGTACAGCCGGTGGAAACCGACCT
>JACRPB010000358.1 GCA_016214175.1 Rhodocyclales bacterium | reverse complement strand
TATTTCCCGATATGACCGACGAAAGTATTCTCGATCAGAGGCGGGGCGTCGGCCTGCTGCACGTGGCAACTGTTGCACTGCCAGCGCACCATGTTCACGGCCGGCGAACCGTCGCTCTCCTTGCGTGTCGTCGAAAAATGACTCTCCCCGATTTTCGGCATCTTCTTGCCCTTGAACTCGTCCGAGATATGGCAGTCCAGGCAGGCGTTTTCCTCGATTGTAATGGGTTCGTACTTGGCGGTCGCATGCGGGATCAGCGGCGGCTGTCCGCTGAAAGTGCGCTGGATCAGCGCCGCGTCGTCCATGCCGGGCGCCCGTTCGGAGTACGTCTTCGGCTCCGGCGCCTGGTCGGTGACGGCAACGTCGGATCCGCGCATGAACGCAAGCGGTGCATTAGACGCGCAGCCGACCAGGGCGATCAGCAGTGTTGCGAGCAGGATGGTGTGTTTCATGGTGCGCTCCCCACAGAGGAAAATCGTTGATCATTTCGGCGCCTGGCAGGCGTCGAGCGGCGGTGAATGCTGAAAGCGTGTTCCGAAAGCGAAGACGTCCTTGGCGCAGACGTCGATGCAGCGGCCGCAATTCGTGCATTGCGGCGACAGGATGACGGGACGGACGCCGGCGTCCTTGAGCGGCGCGCGGATCACCAGGGGCTCGGGGCAGACGGCGAAGCAGTCGTTGCAGTCGTCGCAGGCGGCGCGGCGCGGCAAGGCGACCCGCAGCAGGCTGCGGTGGCCGAGCAGACTGTAGAAGGCGCCGACCGGGCACAGATGGCCGCACCAGCCGCGGTTCATGAAAACGAGATCGAACAGGAACACGGCCAGCACCGCGGTCCAGGCCAGGCCGAAGCCGAAGAACAGGCCGCGATGCAGCAGCGAAACCGGATTGACGAATTCCCAGGCGATGCTGCCGGTGGCGAGGGCCAGGACCAGTGTCATGGCCAGCAGCCCGAAGCGCGCATGGCGCGAGACGTGGGCGCCGCCCTTGATGCCGAGCCGGCTGCGCAGCCAGGCGGCGAGGTCGGTGACGGGATTCACGGGGCAGACCCAGGCACAGAAGACGCGGCCGCCGACGAGGGCGTAGCAGACGGCGACGATGGCGGCGCCGAGCAGCGCATTGCGCTCCGGGCGATGGCCGGCGAGCAGGCTTTGCAGCAGCACGTAGGGATCGGTGAGCGGCAGCAGGTCGAGCGTGAGGCTGTAGTTGTAGTTGCCCTTGACGATCCAGAAGCCGAACCACGGCCCGGCGAGAAACAGCGCCAGGAACGCGAGCTGCGCGCCGCGGCGCAGCAGCAGCCATTTGGGAACACTGGCGCGGGCGCTCATTGCGGCGTCTCCGTCGCCAGCCCCTTGCCGGCCTCGTAGCGAAGGCCTTCGGGCAGTTGGTAGCGATGTTCGATTTCCGGCGCGACGAGACTGCCGCCGGCCTTTTCCTTCTCTTTCCAGCCAAGGCGGTAATGGCTGCCGAGTTCGCCCTTGGCCAAGGGCATCGGCAACACCTTGATCGCCGCGACTTCCAGCACGCAGCTCGCCTCGCACTTGCCGCAGCCGGTACAGGCATCGGCATGCACCACCGGCTCGAAAATGGTGTGGCGGCCGGTACGCTCGTTGTGGCGCGGCTCCAGGGTGATCGCCTTGTCGATGAGCGGACAGACGCGATAGCAGACGTCGCAGCGCAAGCCGAGGAAGTTGAGACAGGTCTCGTGATCGACCAGCACCGCCAGGCCCATGCGCGCCTGGGCGACGTCGGTGAGCCGGTGATCGAGTGCCCCGGTCGGACAGGCCTTGATGCAGGGCAGGTTCTCGCACATCTCGCAGGCGCCGCTGCGGGCGACGAAATAGGGCGTGCCGGTGGCGACCGGCTGCCCCGGTTG
This sequence comes from Rhodocyclales bacterium, assembly GCA_016214175.1. Lineage (GTDB taxonomy): Bacteria > Pseudomonadota > Gammaproteobacteria > Burkholderiales > Rhodocyclaceae > Nitricoxidireducens. The sequence goes on along the minus strand of JACRPB010000358.1, from coordinate 3,720 downwards.
CGCCAGTCCCAGGATCTGCGGCGGACAATCGCGCACGCACAGGCCGCAGCGGATGCAGGCGCCGAGGAAGTCCTGCTCGCTGCGCGCGCCCGGCGGCCGGAACGCGACCGGCGGCAGCGCCTGCGCCTGTTTGACGTAGGCGCCGAGGCCGAGCCCCGCCATGCCGACGCCGCAGGCCATGCGCGCGGCATCGACGATGAACTGGCGGCGGGAGGTGGATGCGTTCATGGCGGAAGACGTTGATGGCGGCGGGCGGGACGGCGGCGCAAGCAAGCGGCGCAAACGCCGTCACCGCCGCTCCGCGCGCGTCGGCCTCGGGACCTCAGGCCTTCACCACCTTGCACGCGCACTTCTTGAAGTCGGTCTCTTTCGAGAGCGGGCAAGTGGCGTCCAGGGTCAGCTTGTTCACCAGGCGCATCTCGTCGAAGAAGGGCACGAACACCAGGCCGCGCGGCGGCTTGTTGCGGCCGCTGGTTTCGACGCGCGTGGCGATCTCGCCGCGCCGGGTCGCCACCTTGACCGTATCGCCGCGCGCCAGGCCGCGCTGCTTGGCGTCTTCGGGATGCATGTAGATCCAGGCGTCGGGCATGGCGCGGTAGAGCTCGGGCACGCGCCGCGTCATGGTGCCGGTGTGCCAGTGCTCGAGCACGCGGCCGGTGCATAGCCAGAGGTCGTACTCCTTGTCCGGCATCTCGGCGGCCGGCTGGTACGGCAGGGCGAAAATCACGGCACGGCCGTCGGGCTTGCCGTAGAAGCGCACGCCTTCGCCTTTCTTGACGTAGGGGTCGTAGCCCTCGCGGAAGCGCCACAGGGTTTCCTTGCCCGCCACCACCGGCCAGCGCATGCCGCGCGTCTTGTGGTAGCTGTCGAATTCGGCGAGATCGTGGGCGTGGCCGCGCCCGAAGGCCGCGTATTCCTCGAACAGGCCCTTCTGCAGGTAATAGCCGAGTTCCTTCGATTCGTCGTTGTCGAATCCCGGCGTCATGTCGGAAAGCGGGAACTTGTTGACCTGGCCGTTGGCGTAGAGCACGTCGTAGAGCGTCTTGCCCTTGAGCTCGGGCATCTTGTCGAGCAGTTCGGCCGGCCACACTTCCTCGACCTTGAAGCGCTTCGAGAATTCGACGTACTGCCACAGGTCGGACTTGGCGTCGCCCGGCGCACGTACCTGCTGGCGCCAGAACTGGGTGCGGCGCTCGGCGTTGCCGAAGGCGCCTTCCTTCTCCATCCACATCGCCGAAGGCAGGATCAGATCGGCAGCCATCGCCGTCACCGTCGGATAGCAGTCGGAGACGACGATGAAGTTCTCCGGATTGCGGAAGCCGGGATAAGTCTCGCCGTTGATGTTCGGCCCCGCCTGCATGTTGTTGGTGGTCGTGGTCCAGTAGAAATTGAGCTTGCCGTCCTTCAGCATGCGGCTTTGCAATACCGCGTGATAGCCGGGCTTGTCGGGGATGGTGCCCGGCGGCAGCTTCCATTGCTTTTCGGCGAACTCGCGATGTTTCGGATTCATCACCACCATGTCGGCCGGCAAACGGTGGGCGAAGGTGCCGACTTCGCGCGCCGTGCCGCAGGCCGAGGGCTGGCCGGTCAGCGAGAAGGGACCGTTGCCGGGCTCGGAAATCTTGCCCAGCAAGAGGTGCACGTTGTAGATCATGTTATTGACCCAGGTGCCGCGCGTATGCTGGTTGAAGCCCATGGTCCACAGCGACATCACCTTGGTCTTGGGATCGGCATAGGTCTTGGCCAGCGCTTCCAGCTTTTGCTTCGACACGCCGGAGATTTCGTGCGCCTTGTCCAGCGTGTATTCGGCGACGAAGGCCTTGAACTCGTCGAAGCTGATCGGCTTGGCGGCGCCGGGGTCACCCTTGGGCTTGCCGTCGGCGCCGGGATAGCCGTTGTTGCCGGCCGCCTGCTCCAGCGGATGATTGGGGCGCAGGCCGTAGCCGATGTCGGTGACGCCCTTGGCGAAATTCACGTGCTTCTTGACGAAGTCCTCGTTCACCGCGCCGTTCTGGATGATGTAGTTGCAGATGTAGTTGAGGATCGCGAGATCCGACTGCGGCTTGAAAATCATCTCGCTGTCGGCCAGTTCCGTGGTGCGGTGGCTGAAGGTCGACAGCACGTTGATGCGCACGTGCTTGGCGGTGAGGCGGCGATCGGTGATGCGCGACCAGAGGATGGGATGCATCTCGGCCATGTTCGACCCCCACAGCACGAAGGCGTCGGCATGCTCCATGTCGTCGTAGCAGCCCATCGGCTCGTCGATGCCGAAAGTGCGCATGAAGCCGACCACGGCCGAGGCCATGCAGTGGCGGGCGTTGGGATCGAGGTTGTTGGAGCGCAGTCCGGCCTTGAACAGCTTGGATGCGGCATAGCCTTCCCAGATCGTCCATTGGCCCGAGCCGAACATGCCGACCGCCGTCGGCCCCTTGGCCTTGAGCGTCGCCTTGCACTTGTCGGCCATGACGTCGAAGGCCTCGTTCCACGACACCGGCCTGAACTCGCCGTCCTTGGCGAACTTGCCGTCCTTCATGCGCAGGAGCGGCTGGGTCAGGCGATCCTTGCCGTACATGATCTTGGCCAGGAAGTAGCCCTTGATGCAGTTGAGACCCTTGTTCACCGGCGCATCGGGATCGCCCTGGGTGGCTACGACGCGGCCGTCCTTGACGCCGACCAGCACGCCGCAGCCGGTGCCACAATAACGGCACACCCCCTTGTCCCAGCGCACGCCGTCCTTGGCGTTGGACTGGGCGATGGCCATGGCCCCCGGCACGGCCATGCCGGCTACACCGGCAGCGGCTACAACCGCATTCGCTTTAATGAAATCACGTCGCGTCAGATTCATGGCAAAGCTCCTTTTCGTTGCGGCGTCGCCCGCAGGCTAGCCTCCACTCAAACTTTCTGGTCCGGATCCGATTCGAAATGGGAATACACGAGCGACGCGGCAAGCACGCCGTCGAGCCGCTGGATCGCTTCGAAAATGTCGGCGGTGTCCTGGTCGCCCGGGCTTTCGATGCTGACGACGAGCCGGCCGTCGCTCCCGGCCGCATGGACCTCGACGCCGGCGATGGCGAGAAGCCGCTTGCGCACATGCTCCAGGCCGCTGGCTTGCGCATACACGATGGCGCTGGAGATATTCACTTGCCGATCCGTTCGATTGCTGCTGATGGCCCAAATGCTATTGGCGGCAACATTGAAAAAACTTGATGGCCATCAAGGATGCGAAATGTCGAGTAGCGCCGTCGTGTATCGGCCGCGCGCTGCGCGCAGGGCGGGCATTGCCGCCCGCGCGGCATCGTTGGGCAGGCCGTCTTATCCACCGAAGAACCCCACGGTGACGAGCGCCAGCAGGCTGAGGCCGAGGCCGATCAGCACCAGGCCGAGAATCTTCGAGGCCCGCGTCAGTTGCGGTTGCGGCGCATCGACCAGGTACTGTTCCAGTTCCCCGCTATCCACCAGACGCTGGTAGTAGGCCGGGTGATCCTGGCGGAATTCCTCCAGCGACTGCGAACCGGTGAACATCACCACGTCCGGCGGCGGCAGCTTGTCGGGGCGGAAGTGGTTGTTGAAGAAATGCACCGTAAAGAGGAACACCGCCGCCAGGAAGCCCTCCTCGCCATGCACCAGGGTGCCGACGTTGAACACCCAGCCCGGCAGATACTGCGCCGTGATGTGCGGGAAGGCCAGCATCAGCCCGCTCCAGCCGATGATGTTCACGCC
>JACRPB010000357.1 GCA_016214175.1 Rhodocyclales bacterium | reverse complement strand
GGGGACATGAGCGGAGTCGGCCACCCGCTACCCGCGGCGCGCGCCGACCTCGAACATCCGAGTCGTTTCACGCGTCGCGGGTCGCGCGATGCGCGGTGGAGCAACTGAAGTCGCGCCGGCGCGACTTTGCATCGCCGTGTGCGCGCTGCTCGACGGTCGGCTGCCGACGACGAGCCCATAGGGTAAGCTTGCCGCGATTCGACAGCCGAGGGCCCTCCGCGTAATCCCCCATGCCGCCAGACACGCGCTTTTGCACATCGCCGTGAGCGAACCCCAATTCATCCACTGGACCGAGGCCGACGAAGCCTGTGCCGCGCGCTGGCGCTCGGAAAGCGGACTGCCGCCGCCCAAGCGCGTCGTCGTCGCCGACGACCGCATCAACGCCGATGCCGCCTACCGCCTGGCCTGCGAAGGCACCGCGCTGCTCTGGCGCGGCGACTTCCAGAACGCGCGCCAGTTGCTGCAAGCGCTGGCGCGCCGCGCCGAGCGCAAGCCGCGCAAGGCGGCACCGTCGCCGTCGCCGCTGGAGTCTTTCAACCTGCATCGCCAGGCCCAGTCCCAGCGCGCCCGTACCCTGGGCATGCTGCTGCTGCCCTTCGACGCCGACCACAGCGTGCCGCTGCGGCGTGCGCCCGACGTGGGCCAGGCCTGCCTCGAAGCCTACGGTCCCGGCGACGCGCCCTACGTCGCCTCGCTGCGCGAACTGCTGGGCCTGATCGGCGCGCACGAATGGCGCAAGAAGGGCGTCGAGATCGCCGCGCTCGGCGCCCGCATTCACCCGCACTACGGCGTGTTCGCGCCGGTGCGCAGCGAATACGTCGATCTCGTCGCCGCCGCGCCCCTGCCGGCGCGCACGCTGGCCTTCGACGTCGGCACCGGCACCGGCGTGCTGGCTGCCGTGCTGGCCAAGCGCGGCATCGCGCGCGTCGTCGCCACCGACCAGGACCCGCGCGCGCTCGCCTGCGCCGCCGAAAACGTCGCCCGTCTCGGGCTGGCGCCGCAGGTGGAAGTGGTGGCGGCCGACCTCTTTCCGCCCGGCCGTGCGCCGCTGATCGTCTGCAACCCGCCGTGGGTCCCGGCGCGGCCCAGCTCGCCGCTCGAACACGCCGTGTACGACCCCGATAGCCGCATGCTGCGCAGCTTTCTCGCCGGCCTCGCCGCACATCTGGAACCCGGCGGCGAAGGCTGGCTGATCCTTTCCGACCTCGCCGAACACCTGGGCCTGCGTAGCCGAGACGAACTGTTGTCCGCCATCGCCGCGGCCGGCCTCGAAGTCGTCGGCCGCAGCGACGTCAAGCCGCGGCATCCGCGCGCCGGCGATGCCGCCGATCCCCTGCACGCGGCGCGCGCCGCCGAGGTGACCTCGCTCTGGCGTCTGGCGGCGCGTCAAGCGATGGACGGCAACGACAGCGGCGACACCACTTCAACCCCCTCGGCCAGCGGATAAGGCTCGGCCACCGGCGCCACCACGTAAGCGCGTTCGACACCGAGGTCGTCGCAGGCTTGCCAGAAGCCCCGCGTCGGCCGGGGGGCGTTGGAGAGCTTGATCTCGTAGCCGATGCGACGTTCGCCCAGGCTCATCACCAGGTCCAGTTCGGCGCCGGCGGCGGTGCGATAGAAAGAAAATTCCGCCAGCGGGGGCGCGGCGCCGATGATCTGCTCGATGACGAAGCCTTCCCAGGATTGTCCGGCTATCGGGTGGGCGGCCAGGTCGTCGATGGTGGCAATGTTGAGCAGGGCATGGAGGATGCCGCTATCGCGCAGATAAACGCGCGGCGACTTGACCAGACGTTTGCCGACGTTGGCCAGACAGGGCTCCAGCCGACGCAGCATCAGCGCATCGACAAAGAGGTCGAGATAGCGCCCGACGGTGGTATGGGCAACGCCGCCGAGGGCGGCGCCGAGCTGCGAGGCGTTGAATACCTGGCCGTGCAGGTGGGCGCACATGCGCCAGAAGCGGCGCAGCGTCTCGGCCGGAACGGTCACCCCGAGCTGGGGCAGGTCGCGGGTCAGGAAGGTCTGGATGAAGTCGCCGCGCCAGGCCAGGGACGTCTCATCGTCCGCCGCCGTGAAGCTGGGCGGAAAGCCGCCGCGCAGCCACAGCGTCGAAGCCGCCGCCGCCGTGGCACCGACTTCCTCCACCAGCAACGGCGCCAGTTCGAGGTAGGCGACGCGTCCGGCCAGGGATTCGGCGCTCTGCCGCAGCAACGCCCCGCTGGCCGAGCTGAGCAATAGAAAGCGCCCCGGCCGCCGCTCGGCGTCGATCTCGGGGCGCAGGACGGCGAAGATGTCCGGCAGGGTCTGCACCTCGTCGAGCACTACCAGATGCGCGCGGTGGCGGCCGAGGAAGGCTTCCGGCTGAGCCAGCCGCGCCCGCTCCGACTCGCGTTCGAGGTCGAGCACCACGGCTCCGGGGAATTCGGCGGCAAAAGCTCGCGCCAGCGTGGTCTTGCCCACCTGGCGCGGCCCGAGCAGCACGGCTGCCGGCTGCTGGCTAAGGCGGGCGCGCAGGCGCGAGAGAAGGGTGCGATTCAGCATTGTCGCATTTTGAGCGGTTATCGCTCAAAATGCAATGATACGAGCCCGCACTGGCGCTTACATACTCCGCCGGTACTGCCCTCCCACCTCGTACAGTGCCGTGGCGATCTGCCCCAGCGAGCAGTGGCGCACGGCGTCGAACAGCACCGCGAAGACGTTGCCGTTGTCGATCACCGTCTGCTTGAGCTTGGCGATCCAGGCCGGCGCTTGCGCGCTGTTGCGGGTCTGGAATTCGCGCAGGCGCTTCAACTGCGACTGCTTTTCCTCCTCGGTCGAGCGCGCGAGTTCGATCTCGGGAGCGACGCCGCCGTGCTGCGGCTTGAGGAAGGTGTTCACGCCGATCAGCGGATAGGAGCCGTCGTGCTTGCGGTGTTCGTAGTAGAGCGATTCTTCCTGGATCTTGCCGCGCTGGTAGCCCGTTTCCATGGCGCCGAGCACGCCGCCTCTTGAGGCGATGGCTTCGAATTCCTTGAGCACCGCCTCTTCGACGAGGTCGGTGAGCTCGTCGATGATGAAGGCGCCCTGGTTCGGATTCTCGTTCTTCGCCACGCCCCACTCGCGGTTGATGATGAGCTGGATCGCCATGGCGCGGCGCACGCTCTCTTCGGTCGGCGTCGTGATGGCTTCGTCGTAGGCGTTGGTGTGCAGACTGTTGCAGTTGTCGTAGATGGCGATCAGCGCTTGCAGCGTGGTGCGGATGTCGTTGAAGTCCATCTCCTGCGCGTGCAGGCTGCGGCCGGAAGTCTGGATGTGGTACTTCATCTTCTG
>JACRPB010000356.1 GCA_016214175.1 Rhodocyclales bacterium | reverse complement strand
TTGCCGATCTGGGCGCCGGTTTCGACATCGTCTCCGGCGGCGAACTGGCGCGCGTCCTTGCCGCCGGCGGCAGGGCGGACAAGATCGTGTTCTCCGGCGTCGGCAAGTCGCGCGAGGAAATGCGCCTGGCGCTGGAGGTCGGCATCCACTGCTTCAATGTCGAATCGGCCAGCGAACTGGCGCAGTTGAACGCCGTCGCCATCGAACTGGGCGAACGCGCGCCGGTGTCGCTGCGGGTCAATCCCGACGTCGACGCCCGCACCCACCCCTACATCTCGACAGGGCTCAAGACCGCCAAGTTCGGCGTCGCCTTCGACGAAGCCTTCGATCTCTATCATCGTGCCGCCACCTTGCCGGGACTGGCGATCAAAGGCATCGACTGCCACATCGGTTCGCAACTGCTCAACCCGGCGCCGGCCGCGGCCGCCGCGGCGAAGGTGCTGGCCTTGGTCGACGCCCTGGCCGCGGAAGGTATCGCCCTGTCCCACATCGACCTCGGCGGCGGCATGGGCATCCGCTATCGCGACGAGGCCGTGCTGCCGGCCGCCGACTACCTGGCGCCGTTGCTGCGGGTGCTGGCGGGCCGCTGCGAGCACCTGCTGCTCGAACCCGGCCGCTCGCTGGTCGGCAATGCCGGACTGCTGCTGACTCGCGTCGAATTCCTCAAGCACGGCGAGGAAAAGAACTTCGCCGTCATCGACGCCGCCATGAACGATCTGGCGCGGCCGGCCCTCTACGACGCGTGGCACGACATCCTGCCCGTCGCGCCCACGGGGGGCGCCGTGCAGACCTACGACGTCGTCGGCCCGGTGTGCGAATCCGGCGATTTCCTCGGTCGCGGCCGCGAACTGGCGCTTTCCGGAACCGACCTACTGGCCGTGATGTCGGCCGGCGCCTACGGCATGGCAATGAGTTCCAACTACAACACGCGACCGCGCGTCGCCGAGGTCATGGTCGACGGCGACCAGGTCCACCTCGTGCGCCGGCGCGAGGACGTCGCGCAGCTCTTCGCGCTCGAATCGACGCTGGCATGAAGACGCGGACCGGCGTCGTCCTGTCGCTCCTGGTGCTGGCGGCGGGAGGCGGCGCCTACGGGTATTTCGTGACCGCCAAGCAGGACGCCTCCAGGAAGCCTGCCGCTCCCGCCGTGCCCGTCGCCCTGATCCAGGCGGCGCGCGGCGACGTGCCGCTGCGCCTCGACGTCGTCGGTCGCGCCGAGGCCTACGAAGCGGTGACCCTGCGCGCGCGCCTCGACGGCCAGGTGGCGAAGGTCGTGTTCACCGAAGGTCAGCACGTCAAGCCGGGCGACGTGCTCCTGCATCTCGACCCCGCCGACTACGAAGCGCGCCTGCGCCAGGCCGAAGCCGCCCTGGCGCGCGACCAGGCACAGTTGACCAAGGCGCGCCGCGACGTCGAGCGCTATCAGGCGCTGCGCGCCAAGGGTTTCGTTTCGGAAGAAAAGGTCGGCGAAGTCAAGACGGCGGCGGAAGCCCAGGAAAGCACGGTCAAGGCCGCCCAGGCCAGCGTCGACCTGGCGCGGCTGCAACTGGGCTACACGACGGTGCGCGCGCCCATTGCCGGGGTCGTCGGCGCGCGGCTGGTGGCGCCGGGCGCCGCCGTCAAGATCAACGATACGGTACTGGCCGTCATCAACCGCCGGCAGCCGCTCTATGTGAGCTTCGCCGTACCGGAGAAGCATCTGCCGCGTCTGCGCGCCGGCATTCGCGGCGGCAACTTGAAAGTCGCCGTCACCGTGCCCGGCGGCGCCGGACCCGTTCACGAGGGCACGGCGCGCTTTCTCGACAATGCCGTCGACACCGCGACCGGCACCATCCAACTGAAAGCCGTCCTGCCCAATGCCGACGAAGCGCTGACGCCAGGACAGTTCCTCAACGTCGGCATCGTGCTCGACACCCTGCACGACGTCGTCACGATTCCTGCCGAGGCGCTGCAACAAGGCCAGGACGGCAGCTTCGTCTTCGTCGTCACGGCCGAAGGCGTCGCGCAGCCGCGCCCGGTCGAAGTCGCGGCGGTCCAGTCCGGGACGGCGGCGATCGCCAAAGGCCTGGCGGCCGGCGAGACCGTGGTGACCGACGGCCAGTTGCGCCTTGCAGCCGGCACCCGCGTGCAGTCGAAGGACGCCGGCAAGGCCGTCGCCGCTCCGCCGAATAACTAGCCGGAGCCCCCGTGCAACTGTCCGAGCATTGCATCCGCCGGCCGGTGATGACCACGCTGCTGATGGCGGCTTTCCTCATCTTCGGCGTCATCGCCTACCGCGCGCTGCCGGTCTCCGAACTGCCCAACGTCGATTTTCCGACCATCGCCGTCACCGCCTCGCTGCCGGGCGCTTCGCCGGAGACCATGGCGGCGGCGGTGGCGACGCCGCTGGAAGGCCAGTTCTCGACCATCGCCGGCCTCGATTCGATGACCTCGACGAATGCCCAGGGCGTCAGCACCATCACCTTGCAGTTCGCGCTCGAACGCAACATCGATGCCGCCGCCCAGGACGTGCAGTCGGCCATCGCCGCCGCCCAGCGCAAGCTGCCGCCCGACATGCCGACGCCGCCTTCCTTCCGCAAGGTCAATCCGGCGGACTTCCCGATTTTCTACATCGCCATGTATTCGCCGACCCTGCCCACCTACACGGTCAACGAATATGCCGAGACCCAGTTGGCGCAGCGCTTGTCCACCATTCCCGGCATCGCCCAGGTGCAGGTGTTCGGTTCCCAGAAATATGCGGTGCGCATCCAGGCCGACCCCGGCCAGCTCGCCTCGCGCGGCATCGGCATCGACGAACTGCAGCAGGCGGTCCGCAGCGCCAACGTCAATCAGCCGCTCGGCGTTCTCGACGGCGCGCGCCAGAGCTTCGCCCTCAAGGCCAACGACCAGTTGCCGACGGCCAAGGCCTTCCGGCCGCTGACCGTCGCCTATCGCAACGGCAACCCGGTGCGCCTGGAGGAAGTCGCCAACGTCGTCGACGGCGTCGAGAATGCGCGCGTCGCCGCCTGGTTCAACGACCGCCGCACCATCATGCTGGCGGTGATGCGCCAGCCCGGCGCCAATACCGTGGAAACCGTCGATGCCATCAAGCGCGTGCTGCCGGCATTCCAGGCGACGCTGCCGGCCTCGATCGAAACCCAGGTGCATTACGACCGCAGCGTCTCGATCCGCGCCGCCATCCACGACGTCCAGTTCACCCTCGTCCTGGCCGGTGCCCTGGTGATCCTGGTGATCCTGCTGTTCCTGCGCAACCTCTCGGCCACGGTGATTCCGGCCCTGGCGCTGCCGATCTCGGTGATCGGCACCTTCGCCGTCATGTACGTGCTCGGCTACAGCCTCGACAATCTGTCGTTGCTGGCGCTGACACTGTCGGTCGG
>JACRPB010000355.1 GCA_016214175.1 Rhodocyclales bacterium | reverse complement strand
CAGCGCGTGGCGATCCTGCAGAAGATTCCGCTCAACCGCCTCGGCGAGGCCGACGACGTCGCCGCGGCGGTGGCGTTTCTTGCAGGTCCCAAGGCAGCCTACATCACGGGAACGACTTTGCACGTCAACGGCGGCATGTTCATGGTTTGATCGCCATGGGACTGTCGCTTTGGTAAAATAAGCGAGTTTCACACCACACCCGACTATCAGGGAAGGAGCATTAAATGGAGAACATCGAGCAACGCGTCAAGAAAATCGTCGCCGAGCAATTGGGCGTCAACGAGGCGGACATCAAGAACGAGTCCTCGTTCGTGGATGATCTTGGCGCCGACTCACTCGACACCGTCGAACTGGTGATGGCGCTCGAGGAGGAATTCGAATGCGAGATTCCCGACGAAGAGGCCGAAAAAATTACCACGGTCCAGCAGGCCGTCGACTACATCAACAAGAACCTCAAGAAGTAAGCTGCGCTAGCCTGCGCATCCCAATCCCCGTCATCGCTGGAGATCAACTTGTCGCGCCGTAGAGTCGTCGTGACCGGTCTGGGCATCGTCTCGCCGGTCGGCAGCACCGTTCCCGAAGCCTGGGAAAACATTGTCGCCGGCAAGAGCGGCATCGGTACCATCACTCGTTTCGACGCCAGCGCCTTCAAGTCGCGTGTCGCCGGCGAGGTCAAGGGCTTCGATGTTGCGGCCTACCTGTCGCCCAAGGAAGCGCGCCGCATGGATACTTTCATCCATTACGGCATGGCGGCGGGGATCCAGGCGATCCGCGATTCGGGCATGGTGGTGACGCCGGAGAACGCCGAGCGCATCGGCGTGAATATCGGTTCGGGTATCGGCGGGCTGCAACTCATCGAGGAGACGCATAACGACTACCTCGGTGGCGGGCCGCGCAAGATCTCGCCGTTTTTCATTCCCGGCACGATCATCAACATGATCTCCGGCAACCTGTCGATCATGTTCGGCCTCAAGGGGCCCAACATCGCGGTGGTGACGGCCTGCACGACGGGCCTGCATGCCATCGGCACCGGCATGCGCATGATCCAGTACGGCGACGCCGATGCCATGGTCTGCGGCGGCGCCGAATCGACGGTGACGCCGCTGGCCATCGGCGGTTTCGCCTCGGCCCAGGCGTTGTCGACGCGCAACGACGATCCGGCGACGGCGAGTCGGCCCTGGGACAAGGGACGCGACGGCTTCGTCCTCGGTGAAGGTGCCGGCGTCATGGTGATCGAAGAGTACGAACATGCCAGGGCGCGCGGCGCGAAGATCTATGCCGAACTTGCCGGTTTCGGCATGAGTGGCGACGCCTATCACATGACGGCGCCGGATACCGACGGCCCGCGGCGCAGCATGGTCAATGCGCTGAAGGACGCCGGCCTCAATGCCGACGAAGTGCAGTACGTCAATGCTCACGGCACGTCGACGCCCCTGGGCGACAAGAACGAAACCGAGGCGATCAAGCTGGCTTTCGGTGCGGCGGCGCAGAAACTGGTGGTCAGCTCGACCAAGTCGATGACCGGCCACTTGCTCGGCGGCGCCGGCGGTCTCGAATCGGTATTGACGGCGCTGGCGATACACCACCAGATTGCGCCGCCGACCATCAACATCTTCGAGCAGGATCCGGAGTGCGATCTCGATTACTGCGCCAACCAGGCGCGGCAAATGCGGATCGACGTCGCCATGAAGAACAACTTCGGCTTCGGCGGCACCAACGGCACGCTGGCTTTCCGCCGCGTGTGACCGGGTGGGGCAGTGCAACTGCCCTTAACATTGCGGCTAAAGCCGTCGCCGATGCTGGCGGCGGCGCTTGTCGTGGCGCACGGTCTGGCCGCCGCGGCACTGCTTCCCGCCGCTCTTCCGCTTGCCATCAAAGTGCTGCTTTGGTTCGGGCTGGTCCTGTCGCTGGTTTTCTGCCGCGCGCGCCGACGGCTTCCTCTCCGCGAACTGACGCTGTTGGCCGATGGTAGCCTCGAAGTCGAGCGCACTGACGGGACGCGCAGCGCAGCGCAAGTTAAGCCGCAGACGACGGTATTGCCGTGGTTGTGCGTGCTGCGGATGAACATCGACGGCCGCGCTTTCGCGCTGGCGATTCCGCCCGACGCCTTGGCTGCCGACGATTTCAGGCGCTTACGTCTTTGGCTGCGCTGGATGGGCGCCGGCGGGCGCTGACACTGCGGCCACTGACTTTCCTCAGTGCGGCCGCAGCACCGTATCCTTGGCCTTCGGCTGCATCCCAGGGTAATCGCGGCTGAAGTGCAGGCCGCGGCTCTCCCTTCGCTGCTGGGCGCTGCGGATGATCAGGTGGGCGGTGAGCACGAGGTTGCGCAGCTCGATGAGGTCGTTGCTGACGCGGAAGTTCGCATAGTAGTCGTCGATCTCCCGTTCCAGCAGTTTGATGCGGTGCATGGCGCGTTCGAGTCGCTTGTTGGTGCGCACGATGCCGACGTAGTCCCACATGAAGCGCCGCAATTCGTCCCAGTTGTGGGAGATGACGATTTCCTCGTCGGCGTCGCCGACGCGGCTTTCGTCCCACGGCGGCAGCTTGGGACTTCTCACCGGCTTGGCGGTGAGAATGTCGCGGGCGGCGGCTTCGGCGAATACCGCGCATTCGATCAGCGAGTTGCTCGCCAGGCGGTTGGCGCCGTGGAGGCCGGTGCAGGCGGTTTCGCCGACGGCATAGAGGCCGGGCAAGTCGGTGCGCGCGGCAAGGTCGACGACGACGCCGCCGCAAGTGAAGTGGGCGGCGGGGACGACCGGGATGGGGTTGCGCGATATGTCGATGCCGAGCTTCTGGCAACGCGCGTAAATGTTCGGGAAATGGTGGGCGAGGAAGACCGGCGACTTGTGCGTGACGTCGAGGAAGACGCAGTCGAGGCCATGCTTCTTCATTTCGAAGTCGATGGCGCGGGCAACGACGTCGCGGGTCGCCAGTTCGGCGCGCGGATCGTGATCGGGCATGAAGCGCGTACCGTCGGGCAGTCGCAGGATGCCGCCTTCGCCGCGCATCGCCTCGGTAATGAGGAAGGACTTGGCGTGCGGGTGGTAGAGGCAGGTCGGATGGATCTGCACGAATTCCATGTTGGCGACGCGACAGCCGGCACGCCAGGCCATGGCGACGCCGTCGCTGGTGGCCGTATCCGGGTTCGTCGTGTACAGGTAGACCTTGCCGGCGCCGCCCGTGGCGAGCGCAGTGTGCTGAGCACCGAGCGTGAGAATGCGGTCATTCTCGATGTCGAGGACGTAGGCGCCCCAGCAGCGCCGGCTCTTGAGACCGAGCTTGGCGCTGGTGATCAGGTCGACGACGATGTGGTTTTCCAGCACCGTGATGTTCGGGTGCTTGCGTACCTTTTCGGTAAGCGTTTCCTGGACTGCGGCGCCGGTGGCGTCGGCGGCGTGGATGATGCGACGGTGACTATGGCCGCCTTCGCGCGTCAGATGGTAGCCGAAGGGGGTGTTGTCACGGGTGAATGGGACGCCCTGGGCGATCAGCCATTCGATGGCAGCGGTGCTGTGCTCGACGACGAACTGCGTCGCCGCCGGATCGCACAACCCGGCGCCGGCATTGAACGTATCCTGTATGTGGGCTTCGACGGAATCGGCGGAATCGAGCACGGCGGCGATGCCGCCTTGCGCCCAGGCGGTTGCCGTGTCGTCAAGAGTGCGCTTGGTGATGAGGGCGACGCGTTGCGATGCGGCGAGCCGCAATGCCAAGGACTGGCCAGCCAGGCCGCTGCCGATGACGAGGGCGTCGAACTGGCGAAAATAGTCGCGTGCCATGGGGGGCGAATATAGCATGCGTTTACTCGCCTATTGTCCCTCATGGAAATGGAACTATTCAAAGCGCGGTCGGTCTTCTATGCAGCGGAAAGTCGCAGTGGTGCGGAATTCCCGAGTAACCTGTTTAGGTATACTGAACATCTTGGCCGGATGGCTTGGCATAATTAAGCAGGCATATGGGAGACCGCGAAGCAGATCAGGCGCTCGTCGAGCGCGTGCAGGCAGGGGACAAGCAAGCTTACGGGCTCTTGGTCTCCAAGTATCAGCGCAAGCTGATGCGTCTGCTCTCGCGCATGATTCGGGATCCTGCCGAGGTGGAGGATGTGGCTCAGGAGACTTTCATCAAGGCCTATCGGGCTTTGCCGAACTTCCGGGGCGACAGCGCCTTCTACACTTGGCTCTATCGCATCGGCGTCAATACCGCGAAGAATTGGCTGGTCGCCAACGGCCGCCGCGCGCCGACTTCCACCGAGGTCGACAGCGAAGAGGCGGAGACTTATGCCGAAGGCGACCTGCTGCGGGACGCCGATACGCCGGAACATCTGCTCATGTCGAAGCAGATTGCGGACACGGTGAATGCGGCGATGGAAAGGTTGCCAGAGGATTTGCGCACGGCGATTACCCTGCGCGAAATTGAAGGTTTGTCGTACGAGGAGATAGCACTCATCATGGATTGTCCGATCGGTACGGTGCGTTCGCGGATATTCCGTGCCCGCGATGCGATTGCGGATAAACTGCGGCCCCTGCTGGACACGGGCACCGATAGGCGTTGGTAGGAGACGTTAGGACATGAAAGACAGGCTTTGCGGACTCATGGACGGCGAACAGCCGCGGGACGATGCTTTGTTCGATGCCCTAAAGCGCGATCGCGCATTGCGCGACTGCTGGCGACAGTATCACTTGATCGGTGACGCGCTGAAAGGCGAGTCCGTCCTCGACCGCGACATCACTGCCCGCGTCATGGCGGCCCTGGACGATGAGCCGATCGTGCTGGCTCCGCGCAAACCGGTGCGCCGTGAATTGCAGGGATCAGTCCTGGCCATGGCGGCGACGCTGGCTGGCGTTGCGGTGGTCGGCTGGATAGCGCTGGCGCCGGCGCAGGCGCCGAAAGCGGTGGTGCCGGTCGTTCACAGCGAAACGGCCGCGGCGCAACCGGTGTCTGCGCGGACGAACGCCGTGCCGCCCGTACGTCAAGCCTCGCGTGAAATGCAGGAGTATCTGATCGCTCACCAAACGCAGTTGAGCACTCTCCAATTCCGCGGCGGCACCGAATATATCCGGACCGTTGCCGCCAATCGGGCGACTCCCGCTAAATGAAGCATTGGCTTTGCGTTGGATGGTTGGCGCTGGCCCTTCCCGCTGCGGCGGATGCCTCCCCGGACGCCCTGAAATGGCTGCATCGCATTACCGAAGCGGCGCAGAAGCTGACTTACAGCGGTACTTTCATGTATCAGAGCGGGACGTTGACCGAGGTGTCCCGCATTACCCATCTGGTCGAAGCCGGGACCGAATTCGAGCGTCTCGAAGTGTTGGACGGAAGTCCGCGCGAAGTGCTGCGCCACAATGACGAGGTCCGCTGCTATCTGCCCGAAAGCCGCCTCGTTATCATCGAGCGGCGCAGTTCGAACCGCCAGGCGTTTCCTGCGCTGCTGCCGGCGAGTCTGGTCGGATTGACCGAGCATTACACGATACGCAAGGGCGCGACCGGACGCGTTGCGGGCTTTGAAACCCAATCGATTCTCATCGAACCGAAGGACAGCTTGCGCTATGGGCATCACTTCTGGGTCGATACGCGCACCGGGTTGTTGCTGAAAGCTGGCGTCATCGACGAAAACGGGCGGTCGATAGAAACTTTCGCTTTTACCGACGTGCGCATCGGCGGTCCCGTAGACCGCGATGCATTGAAATCCGGCGTCGACGCCAGCCGCGGCGACTGGAAAGTGGTGAACGTTCGCACCACGCGCGGCGAGGACAATCGCTGGGTGTTCCACGCGCCGCTGCCGGGGTTTCGCAAGGTGATGGGGGTACGGCGCCAAGTGCGGCCCGATCTGCCGGAGATGACCCATCTCGTCTTTTCCGACGGTTTGGCCGCCATTTCGGTGTTCATCGAACCGCTCCTCGGCGGCAAGCCTGAAACCGGGCCCTTTGCCATGGGTACGATCAATATCTACAAGCGCATCGTCGGTGACGATCTGCTCGTGGTCATGGGCGACCTGCCGCCTTCCAGCCTGAAACAACTTGCCGACGGTATGGAGCGCAAGTGAATCAAAGCGAAGCCAGGGTCATCCGCCTCGAAGACGACTGCGCCATTGTCGAGGTGCAGGAGGCCCCTTCCGCCTGCGGCAATTGCGGAAAAAACGGGCAGTGCGGCTCGGCGATCCCGGAATTGCGGCATTATTCGGTATGCAATACAGTGTCGGCGCGGCCGGGCGATCGGGTAATCGTTTCCGTTCCGGAAGGAATCGTGTTGAAGGCGGCCGTACTGTCCTATCTCATGCCTTTATTGTTTTTGTTTGCCGGTGCCGGCCTTGCCGCGGCATCGTTCGGCGACGGCTTGCCGGCCGTTGCCGGCGCGGCACTCGGCTTGGCGGCCGGCCTGTTCGTCCTGCGACTGATCGACGGACGGATACTGTGCGGCAAGGAACCCCGACTCGCTTTGAAGCTCCAACGTCCTATTCCTATCGACAAGGAAGTTAAGCATGTTTAATCGATTCGTCATGGCTTTGGCTTTGGTCGTCTTTTCATCCTGGGCTGGCGCTCAAGGTAAGGAATTGCCGGACTTTACCGATCTGGTGGAGAAACAGGGGCCGGCGGTGGTCAATATCAGCACCACTCAGATCATCAGACAAAACCGCACGCCTCAGCAGCTTCCGTTCGATGAAGACGATCCGGCGTTCGACTTGTTCAAGCGCTTCATGCCGCACCCCCCGATGCCCGGCGTGCCGCGGGAATTCAAGAACGAGTCGCTGGGATCGGGCTTCATCGTCAGCGGCGATGGTCTGATCATGACGAATGCCCATGTCGTGGACGGCGCCACCGAGGTCCTGGTGAGGCTGACCGACAAGCGTGAGTTCAAGGCCAAGGTGCTCGGTTCGGACAAGCGCACCGACGTTGCGCTGCTCAAGATCGAGGCCAGCGGTCTGCCGGTGGTCAGGATCGGCGATCCCAACCGGCTCAAGGTCGGCGAATGGGTCATCGCCATCGGCTCGCCCTTCGGTTTCGATGCCAGCGTCACCGCCGGCATCGTCAGCGCCAAGGGCCGTTCGCTGCCGCAGGAGCACTACGTTCCCTTCATTCAGACCGACGTCGCCATCAATCCCGGCAATTCCGGCGGTCCGCTGTTCAACATGAAAGGCGAAGTGGTCGGCATCAATTCGCAGATATACAGCCGCTCCGGCGGCTATCAGGGCATCGCCTTCGCCATTCCCATCGACGTGGCCATGGAAATCCAGGCGCAGCTCAAGACCGCCGGCCGCGTCAGCCGCGGTCGCATCGGCGTCGTGATCCAGGAGGTCACGAAGGACTTGGCCGATTCCTTTGGTCTGCAAAGGGTGCAAGGGGCACTGGTGACGACGGTGGAGAAGGGCGGCCCGGCCGACAAGGCGGGCATCGAGGCCGGCGACATCATCCTCAAGCTGGACGGCCGCGCGGTAAATCAGTCGAGCGATTTGCCGCGCTTCGTCGGCAACACCAAGCCGGGCTCCAAGGCGGTGATGCAGGTCTGGCGCAAAGGCAGCATCACCGACGTTGCCGTCGTCGTCGGCGAGATGCCGGAGGATCAGAAGCTGGCCGGACGCGGTTCGCGGCACGGCAAGTCTCCGGATGCCGCCGCGGCCGCCAACAAGATGGGGTTGGTGCTCGCTGAACCCAGCGCCGACCAGAAACGACAGCTCGGTATCAGCCACGGCCTGGTCGTCGAAGACGTCCGCAACGGAACTGCCCGCACCGATCTGCGGCCGGGGGACATCATCCTGGCATTGATCAGCAAAGGCGTTCCGGTCGAGGTCAAGAGCGTCGATCAGTTCAACGGCCTCATCGCCAAATTCGACAAGACTTCGACGATCACGCTGTTGGTCAAGCGCGGCGACGCCCAGACTTTCATCACGATCAAGGGCGTCGGTGACAAGTAAGGCCAAACTGGCGCTCTTCAGTCGGACCTATTGCCATTTGTGCGACGACATGCTCGCTGCGCTGGAGGCTCTGCGCAGCGAGTTTTCGTTCGACCTTGAGGTGTTCGACGTCGATGCCGATGCCGAACTCGAAGCGAAATACGACGAGTTCGTGCCGGTGCTCGTCGGCGACGGGCAGGAACTCTGTCATTACTTCCTCGACGTACCGAAAGTGCGTGAATATTTAGGCGGATTCCGCTAGAATTCGCGCCTCGCTTTGTCTCCCAAGGTGCTGAATATGCACCTTTTTTACTTTCTCAGATGCAATATATCCGCAATTTCTCCATCATCGCCCATATCGACCACGGCAAATCGACGCTGGCCGATCGCATCATCCAACGCTGCGGCGGGCTGTCCGACCGCGAAATGGAAGAGCAGGTGCTCGATTCGATGGACCTGGAGCGCGAGCGCGGCATCACCATCAAGGCGCAGACGGCTTCGCTTTCCTACGTGGCACGCGACGGGCAGCGCTATAACCTTAACCTGATCGATACGCCGGGCCACGTCGATTTCTCGTACGAGGTGAGCCGGTCGCTTTCGGCTTGCGAGGGCGCGCTGCTGGTGGTCGACGCTTCGCAAGGCGTCGAGGCGCAGACGGTCGCCAACTGCTATACGGCCATCGAACTCGGCGTCGAAGTGGTGCCGGTGCTGAACAAGATGGATCTGCCGCAGGCCGATCCCGATTCGGCGCGCGCCGAAATCGAAGACGTGATTGGCATCGACGCCACCGACGCGATACCCTGTTCGGCCAAGACCGGCATGGGCATCGACGACATCCTCGAAGCCGTCATCGCGCGCATACCGGCCCCGCGCGGCAATCCGCAGGCGCCGCTGAAGGCGCTGATCATCGATTCCTGGTTCGACAACTACGTCGGAGTCGTCATGCTGGTGCGCGTCGTCGACGGCAGCCTACGGGCGAAGGAAGAGATACGCCTGATGTCGACCGGCGCCGTGCATCTGTGCGAAGAGGTCGGCGTGTTCACGCCGAAGTCGCTGACGCGCGAGGTGCTGGCCGCGGGGCAGGTGGGCT